>JAYTBY010000233.1:0-9405 GCA_043736755.1 Planctomycetota bacterium
AACTCGTGGAGGTCCGCGGCATCGGCGTGTGGAGCGCGCAGATGTTCCTGCTGTTTAGACTCGGACGTCTGGACGTGCTCGCACCGGGCGATCTCGGGATCCAGGAGGGACTGCGGATCCTCGACCAACTCAGTGAGCGACCCAGCCCGAAGGAGCTGGAAGCACGTGGCGCGATCTGGGCGCCGCTCGGCAGCGTCGCGAGTTGGTACCTCTGGCGCATCGTCGATCACGAGCGCGCGGCGCTCCGTGCCGCGGCCGACGCCGCTCGCGACGGCGTGAAACGGCGCTCGCGCTGACGATCCCGCGCGCGTGGTCTACACTGCGCGCTTCAAGCGGGCTGGGGGCGGCGCCGTCGTGGTCGACGGCACCTGAGAAGCACCCCTCGAACCTGATCCGGGTCATACCGGCGTAGGAAATGCTCATGGACGAAATCACGCAGCGCGGCGACAAGCCGCGCGCCCACAAAATCCACCGCACGATCGTGCACGCCGGAGCGACGCTCCACGTGCCCGAGCGCCGCATCCACCTCGACGGCGGCGAGCCGCCCCTCGATCTGTACGACACGACGGGACCGCATCTCGCGGATACGAACGCCGGTCTGCCGAAGTTGCGCGCCCCGTGGATCGCGCGTCGCGTCGCGCGCGGCGATCGGAACTTCAGCCAGATGCACTACGCGCGGCGTGGCCTCGTCACCGAGGAGATGGCGTTCGCCGCAGCGCGCGAGCACGTCGATCCGGAGATCGTGCGTGCGGAGATCGCCGCGGGGCGCGCGATCCTGCCCGCGAATCGCAATCACACGGAGCTCGAACCGATGCTCATCGGTCGGCGGTTCCTCGTGAAGATCAACGCGAACATCGGCAACAGCGCGGTCCGGTCGTCGATCGACGAAGAGGTCGAGAAGCTGCAGTGGGCGATCCGCTGGGGCGCCGACACCGTGATGGATCTCTCGACGGGCCGTGACATCCATGCGACGCGCGAGCGGATCCTGCGTTGCTCGCCGGTGCCGATCGGGACCGTGCCGATCTACCAGGCGCTCGAAAAGGTGCATGGAAAGCCCGAGAAGCTCGACATCAAGGCGTTCATGGACACGCTGGTCGAGCAGGCGGAGCAAGGCGTCGACTACTTCACGATCCACGCCGGCGTGAGGCTCGCGCACGTGCCGCTCACGAAGGATCGCGTGACCGGCATCGTCAGTCGCGGCGGTTCGATCCTGGCCAAATGGTGTCTGTTCCATCACAAGGAGAACTTTCTCTACGAACACTTCGAGGCGATCTGCGAACTCCTCGCGCGCTACGACGTGTCGTTCAGCCTCGGCGACGGTTTGCGGCCCGGTTGCATCGCCGACGCGAACGACGCGGCGCAGTTCGCCGAACTCGAGACGCTCGGCGAGTTGACCGACGTCGCGTGGAAGTACGACGTCCAGACGATGATCGAAGGTCCGGGCCACGTCCCTATGCACAAGATCCGCGAGAACATGGATCTCCAGCTGAAGCTGTGCAAAGAGGCTCCGTTCTACACGCTCGGCCCGCTCGTGACCGACGTCGCGCCGGGCTACGACCACATCACCAGCGCGATCGGCGCGGCGATGATCGGTTGGTTTGGCACGGCGATGCTGTGCTACGTGACGCCCAAGGAGCACTTGGGTCTCCCGGACCGTGAAGACGTCAAGCAAGGCGTCATCGCCTACAAGATCGCCGCGCACGCGGCCGACCTCGCGAAGGGGCATGCTGGCGCGCAGGAACACGACAACGCGCTGTCGCGTGCGCGCTTCGCGTTCCGTTGGCGCGATCAGTTCGCGCTCGCGCTCGATCCCGAGACGGCCGAGGCCTATCACGACGAGACGTTGCCGGCCGAAGGCGCGAAGTCGGCGCACTTCTGTTCGATGTGCGGACCGAGTTTCTGCTCGATGAAGATCACGGAGGACGTGCGCCGCTACGCCGCCGAGAAGGGCGTCACGGAAGCGGCGGCACTCGAGGCCGGATTGCGCGAGAAAAGCGCGCAATTCGCGTCCGGAGGCGGCGAGCTCTACAGCTGAAGCGAGCGCGTCGTGTCGACGCGTTCACGCGCTGGTCGCGACGCGAATCGGCGCGGGTCGAGTTCGCGCGCGAAGCGGTGCGTCGATGCGCCGTCCAGGATCCACTCCGCAGCGATGCGACCCACGGGCGCGGCGCACGTGATGCCGTGACCGCCGAGAGCTCCGGCCCACACGAGACCCGCGACCAGGGGGTCGGGTCCGATGACGAAACGTGGATCCTCGGCGTGCGTGCGAATTCCGGCCCAGAAACGCGCTGGTTCGAGCCTGTCGTCGAGACGCAAGTGGCGCCGCGCGAGCCTCTGCGTGCGCGCGAGTTCACTCGGGTGCGCTTCGAGGCGATGCGGGTCGACATCCACCTCGTCGCACCCTGAGAGCAACAGCCCGCCGCTTTCGGGGCGTGCGTAGAACGGATCGTCGTCGCGCCAGACGACGGGCCAGCGCGGATCGATGGCGCGGCTCGCACGCGTGACGACGAGGTGTCGACGCGTCGGACGCAGGCGGACGGGTGATCCCGCGCTCGCCGCGAGTGCTCCCGCCCACGCGCCGGCAGCGAGAACCGTGCGTTCCGCTTCGAACACGCGTCCGTCGGCGAGTCGAACCCCGCGGCCGTCGGCAAGGAGTTCGCGCACACGCGCATCGAGTAGGAAGCGAACGCCAGCCGCGCGCGCACCGCTCTCGAAAGCGCGAACGAGCGCGGGCACGTCGATTCGACCCTCGCGCGGAATCAGGAACGCGCGTGCGTCAGCGCCCTCGACATGCGGAGCGCGCGCACGCAGTTCGCAAGGATCGAGTTCGCGGACGTCGGTGCTCGGGCGGTGCGCGAGTCGCTCGGCCCACAGGCGCGCTCCGTCGCTGCCCCGTCGCGCGACGAGGAGCAATCCGCACGCATCGAGAAGGGGGCGATCCGCGAACCCGCGCGGCGGATCCCGCAGGAAATCTGCGCCTTCGCGGCCCAATTCCTCGCCCAGAAAATCGGGCATCGGCGTCCGCAAGATCGCCGCGTTCTGCGAAGTGGCTTGCGCGCCGAGTCGGCCACCGGCCTCGACGACCACGACGTCGCGCTCCCCACGACGGGCGAGCCACCACGCGGTCGCGAGACCCGCGATGCCTCCGCCGACGATGAGGATCCGGTGTGTCGTCACGACGCCGAGTGTAGTCGCCCAACGTCCCGAGGTGAGATCGCGTCGAACGGATCGTCGTGTGCCAAAGAGCTCAGTACCGTGCCGCGATCTCGATCTGAATCTCGACAGCGGGGCTGTCGTCGTCTAGTTCGTAGGCGATCACGCCGCGATCGACGCAGGCGATGAACCAGGCCGACTCCACGGGGTCCCACACCAGGTGGTAGTAGACGGTGCTGCGCTGGAGCGTCGCAGCAGGGTGATCCGCCCGCACGAAGGTCAGCACCTGGTTCATCGTCACCAGGTCGAGAGATCGGGCTGCAAGCCAATTCGCGAGCTGTGCCGACTCCTGAGCGAGGGCCACGTCTTCGCGCAACGCGTCGCTCTTCGAGAAGGGCGGTGCGCGGGCCATTCGAATCGTCGTGCTCATCGTGCCTCCTGAGTGCTCGGTGCGTGTGATAGGACCAGACGGAAGGCGAAGCCCGGCGGTGCGGGTGTGCCACCGTCGATGACGCGCGAGAGCATTCGCGTGCTACCACCCTTGTCGCGGTGATGCAGGTGAATGCGGCCGAGGCTGCTCTGTGGGGCCGAGCAGAATTCGCCCGAGAAGGTCTCGGGGAGTGCCTCGAGGCCGCTGTTCCCCGCTTCGGTGAGGTCGAGGGCGCGCAAGGCCTCGGCAGGACTCGGCAGGCGCATGGAAATGCCGCGTGCGAAGTAGAACGCTTGACCAGGAGTCAGACGTGACACCGGCATGCCGTGGACCACGTCGAGGCCGTCGTCCACGGATAGCACGCGTTCCGAGGCGCGTGCGCAGACGTCCTTGCCTGAGAACCAACCGTCGTAGGCCCAGAAGTCGGCGACTTCCATGGCCGGACCGCCTGGGGCGAGCGTGACTTGCCCCGCTCTGATGCGCACGAGCCGCGCACGTATCGATGCGGGGATGGGCTCGAGCTCGAGTCGCGCGCGAGCCGCTCGACGTTGGATCTGTAGATCGAACTCGGCGAGCGTGTGATCGGATTCATCCGTCCACGTGACGCGGTACTCGCCAACGGTCAGGGTCTGCGTGATCTCGGGGGCTTTGAAACCGAGGAGAAAGGGCATCACGTCCGCTTTCGAGCGCGCGATCGCTAGGCGTGTTCCCGCCGGGGCTTCCGGGATGTCCACCCGGCCGCGCTCGCGGTCGACGGTGTTCGCTGGGCAATCGGGGCAGAGTGCCGCCTCGAATCCCAAGGCCGACTCCCAACGGTGCAAGATTTCGTTCTCGGCATCCGCGAGCGTTTCCCGGCGCAGCGTCGCGATGTCGGCGCGGTCGCGAACGATCAGCGTGTGCAATCGGTCCGAAGTCTCGTTCACGAAGTCTGCCGCATGGCGTCGAACATCGGGAGCGAGCATCGATGCCGACAAGCGCCGCGAGACTTCCTCGGCCGCCAGTCCGACCTCGCGTCCCAACTGGAACGCCGACTGGATCGCGATCGGGTCCCTCGCTTGGGCGAGTTCCGTGCGCGCTGCGGCGATTCGATTCACGAGAGTCGCTCCGTCCGTATGCACACCGATCAGGTGGTTCGTGGCGAAGGTGGCGAGCACCGCGATGGCCGGTAGTCCGAACCAGAGGAGATCCCGCCGATTCCGCCGCGACCAAAGCCGCAATCGCCGACTGAAGCTGGGCGGCGAGATCGCGATCGCTTTGTGGTCGAGGAACGCGGCCAGATCGTCGGCCAGCGACTCCATCGACGAATAGCGCTCGCGCGGCTCGCGCTCGAGCGCATGGAGACAGATGGTCTCGAGGTCGGCCGGTATCGCGGCATCGAGCTTCTTCGGCGGCGGCGGCAGTGCGCGCGCCACCGCCTCGAGCGTTTGCGTGCGCGTCCCGCGCTGGAACGGCGTCGTCAGCGTGAGCAATTCGTAGAAGAGGACGCCGAACGAGAACTGGTCGCTGCGCGGATCGGCGCCGGTCTGTCCGCTCTCGACCTGCTCAGGCGAGATGTAGGCCGGAGTCCCGATCAATCGCTGCGTGACGCCGTTCAGCGAACCTTCGGCATCCTCGAGATGTGCGAGACCGAAATCGATGAGCTTCGCGTGAACGCCGCCCTCGAGGAGCACATTGCCGGGCTTCACGTCACGGTGGAGCACACCGGCGGCGTGACACGCCGCCAGCGCGCGACCGATCTCGAGTGCCAGCGCGGTTCGCGTTCCGATTTGGGCCAGCTGATCCGCTGCTCGGTGCACGCGTGGATCCGCGGAGCGCAGGGCGATTCCGTCGCGCCGAGCGCGCATCTCCTCGAGTGCCTCCGCGAGACTTGGCCCGTCGACGAGTTCCATCGCGACGTAGGTCAGCCCCTCGGCCTCGCCCATCTCGAAGACCTTCACGACGCCCGGATGCTCGAGCCGCGCGAGCGTCCGGCCTTCTTGGCGGATCCACGCGCGCGCCGAATCCATCGAGACGTGCTCGGTCGCGATGACCTTCAACGCGACATCGCGCTCGAGCTCTGGGTCGCGTGCGACGTAAACGCGCGACAGTCCGCCTTCACCGATCAGTCGCAGGTTCTCGTAGCGGCCGAGGCGTGCGCCAATCGCGGGAAGCGCGACCAGCTCCGGCTCCTCATCACAGCGCAGCGCAGCGCCGAGATCCATGAGGACGGCGAACGCGCGCAAGCGTGAGCGCAGTTCCGGGGCCTCGGCCCCGGCTCGCACGCACAACTCCTCGACATCGCTCGTGCGACCCTCGTCATGGGCCGCGACATGCTCCGCGAAGAGTGCTTCCACGCTCTCGGCGTGGGACGAAGGTGCGGGCACGTCCGGCATCGGTGGTGGGGGCTTCGATCAGAAGAAGCTGCGCACCATGCGCTCGAGGAGTTGGTTGTAGCGCTTGCTCACCGTGGAGGGCGCGAGGCCCGTCCGCTTCGCGATCTCGGCCCAACCCAATTCCTCGATGAACCGCGCGGTCACGATGTCGCGGTCTTCGCGCTCCAGAGTCAGGATCCGCTCGTACATGCGCGCCATGAATTCAGCTTGTTGTGCCAGCTCCTCGAGCGACGGACCGCCGTCCGGATGTTGCTCGACGATCTCGGTCGACGGCCGCGTCTCGACGAAGCCTCCGCCCGAGACCTGTGCAGCTTTGCGGATCCGGTCGCGCAACTTGTTCAAGAGCACGCGCGCGAGCCACGCACGAAAACTACGCGCATCGGCGAGTTCTAGGTCAGGCGCGTGCTGCGCCAGCGCGAGGAACGCCGACTGCATGAGGTCCTCGGTGTCGAACCGCGGCCGCAATCCACGAGGGATGCGATTCCTGACCAAGCTGCGCATCAGCGGCTCGTGCTCGACGAAGAGCGCTTTCCAAGCTGCCTGATCGCCGGCCGTGGCCCGTCTGAGCAGGGCCAGCGTCGGATCCTCGAGCGCGCTGTCGTCGTCGGGGAGTTTCATCGGGAGCGGGGTGACCACCACACGACCATGGACGAGTCGCGGAGTCCCGAGGTTCCACCGCGAAATCTGGACCCAGGGCAATCGATTGCGACGCGGCTCCGCCCGGAGGCACGGTGAGGGACACGGTGGATCGCGCTCATCGGGGACCGTCGCGCGCGATTTCGAAGTCCAGCCGAATCCCTTGGAGCCCGCCGAGCGCGGATTGCAACGTCCTCTCGTCGCGGGAGGTTCGGACGTTACGCATTTCCAGAGGATCCGAAGTCGGTGTCGTACGGTCGCCAACCAGCAGGCGCTCGATGAGCGTCGCTGTCTCCGCGTCGAGGACGACCGGTTCGGCGGCCACGCGCGCGAGTGCGCCGCTCCAGAGGTCGAGGACATCGCCGTCGCGCGGCAGCGTCACGCGCGCGCCACGGATGCGCTCGCGCGAACGTGTGCCCGCGGCGAGGTCGATCCACAGCACGATGCCTTGACCGTGCTGACGGATCCGCGCGGTGCGCGCGCGCGGATCGCAGTCGACCTCGACGTCACCGGCGAGCAGCAGGACGCTCGGGTAGTGAAAGGTCACGGCCCGTTCGACGATGCGATCCGCCGTCGAAGCACCGAGTTCGAGGACTCCCACCAGGGGGCCATCGAGGAGGCCCAGGCCCTCGACCGGCAGATCCAGCGAGAAATCGTGCGGATCCTGAGCGGGCTTCTCCAGGACGGCGCGTGCGACGGTGCTCCAACGCGCGATCCAGGCGGCCGCAGCGCCGGAAGCGCGGACCTCCTTTCCCGCGGCATGCGCGCGTAGAAGTGCCCGCGTCCAGGCGCGGTCGTGTCGGTGTGTCTGACTGGCCTGGTACCAACCCAACCAGGTTCCGGCCTGCAACTCGATGCGTGGTGCCGCGTCGATCGCCGCCGCGAGTTCCGCATCGGCGGCTCCCGAGACTGCTGCCCCGGCAACGTCATGAGTCCCCGGCGACGGACCGAGCGCGAGGACGAAACTCGGCGCCAGGTCCGCGCCCGCTTCACGTGGCGGACGGGCACCCGCGGGGGAAGCGGCGAAGACGACCCGTCCCGGAGCGGTGGGGGTGGCGGTCTGGATCGGCGAGGAGAAGTCGAGGGTCCCGGCTGCGAGTCCGAGCCCTAGGAGGGCGATCATGGTGCCGGTCTAGCGCAAAGACCGGGTCGAGTCGACCAGGAGGCTGACCCAGTTCGTTGTGCCTGGCCGTCCCAGGCCTGCCCAAGGGTGGCGTGAGCCCGCCTCAAGGCCCGGGGACGGCGAGGTACAGCGAACCGGGTCAGCTTCCCCTGAGATCCAGCACGCAGGACAGCGCCGTCACCACCAGCGCGTGCCGAATCCGGCCTTCCCGGATCGCTCGCACGACCAGGTCCACCCGCATCGTGCGGATCGCGATGTCCTCACCCGCGTCCAGACCCTGTGCACGCGTGAGCTCGACCCCCTCGGCCAACCAGTGGTGGCACAAGTTGTCCTGGAAGGCCGGGTTCGGCTGCACCGCGCCCAGGTAGCGCCACGTCCCGCCGGTGTACCCCGTCTCCTCGGCCAGTTCGCGCTGCGCGGCGGCGCCGTGCTCTTCACCGCGATCGAGCACGCCGCCGGGAATCTCCAAGGTCAATTCCCCCGATCCGAAGCGGTACTGCTCGACCAGCACGAGTTCGCGCGTGGCGGTCAGTGCGACGACGTTTACCCAGTCCGGGGTCTCGAGCACGAGCCGTTCGAACTCCTGGCCGGTTCGTGGATTCGCGAGGCGATCCCAACGTGGCCGGAAGAGGAGCATCGATTTCTCGTGCCGACGTCCGAGGAGCGGCCACGGTCGCGGGCGACCCTCGGAATCGAAGTGGGCCTGGACTGGATCGCTGCTCTCGGTGGGTTCGGACATGGCGCACGCGCGATCGTGCACCGCCGCGATGGTCGGTGCCAAGTCGCGGATCGGATCCTGTCCACGAGGGGGGCCGCGCGAGCCTCGCAGCGAAGTGCTAGCGTCACCGGGATGGGAATCGAGGCTCAGGAACGCGCGCGGCGCTCGGCCTACCTCGCCCTGCTCGGAGTCCAGGTCTCCTTCGGCCTCTTCCCGGTCTTCGGCAAGTTGGCTTTCAAACCCGGCGGGTTCTCGCCGGCCGCCGTCGGAGCGTGGCGGATGGGTTTCGGCGCGGCCGTCCTGTGCGCGATCGCGTGGGCGCTCCACGGTCGAGCCTTCTTCGACGCGCGGCGCGACTTTTGGAAACTGCTCGTCGCGAGCGTGCTCGGCGTCACGGCGAACATGCTGCTCTACCTCGAGGGGTTGGCGCGTTCGTCGGCGATCGAAGCAACGCTCGTCATGTGCCTCATCCCGGTTTTCACGTTCGGCATCGCGGCCGCAGTCGGGCAAGAGCGGCTGCGCGCGGGTCGCGCGAGCGGAATCCTCGTCGCGTTGGTCGGTGCGTCCGCACTGTTCTGGGCACAGGATCGCGAGATCGCGCGCGAGCACTGGGTCGGGAACCTCTTGATGGCCGCGAACGCGCTGTCCTACGCGGCGTATTTCGTGTGGGCGCGACCGCTGTTGAAGCGACACCCGCCGCTCGTCGTGATCGCTTGGGTCTTCTTGTTGTCCGTGCCCGCGGCGATCTGGATCGCGGCGCGTCACGAAGTCTGGCCGGCTGCCGCGAGCGCGGAAGCCTGGTGGTCGCTGGCCTTCGTGCTCGTCTTCCCGACCGCGCTGGCGTATCTGCTCAACATGTACGCGTTGGCGCGCGTGCCCGCGTCGACGACCGCCGTCTTCATCTACGCGCAGCCGATCCTTACCGTCCTCGCGAGTGTTCTCCTGCTCGACGAGCCGCCCACGCGCGGCGTTC
>JAYTBY010000234.1:0-9404 GCA_043736755.1 Planctomycetota bacterium
CCTGACGAGCCGTATGTGAACAGCACAAGTACGGTTCTGTGGGAGGCGCCCTCGGCAACGGGGGCGCCTACCCGATATCAGTCTGACACCATCGTCCACGAGTACGTCATCCACCATGGAGTTGGTTTGCGATCTGGGTCAGTTCGTCGAGAGTTGTCGCGGTTCCGGGGAGCGGCGGGAACTCCCCGTCCGCGTTCGTCGGCACGAGGTGGACGTGCACGTGGCGCACTTGCCAGCCGATGACCCCAACACAGACACGTTCGCACGGGAGGCGTTCTCGGATTCGCAGCGCGATGCGGCGCGCGAACTCCCACAGCCGCGCATGCTCGTCCGGCGTGAGGTCGAAGAGGTAGGGCACGACGCGCTTCGTCACCACGATCGCGTGACCCGGTCGCAGGGGGGTCGGATTCAAGAACGCGATGTGGTGCTCGTCCTCGTCGATGCGCACCACGTCGCGCTCACCGCGCACGATGTCTTCGAAAGTCCTCATGCCGACGAAGCTAACGGCGCTCGGCGTGCAGCGGTTCGTAGAAAGCGCACACGATCGCGGCCAAACCGGCGTGTCGAGCCCGTCGGTGGCCTCGCTGTGGCCGTGGCACCGCTGTTGCTTGTCGAAGGGAGCGGATGAGCCATCGCGCACCGCCGCTCGAATCGTCCTTCGCGACGACGAGTTCTCCCGATCCACGGATACCACGCGGATCCATGGTTTCAGTCGGGGTCAAGCCCCTGGAGTCGTCATGAAATACTCGACACTTCTCCTCGTGCTCGTCGGCGCTCTGAGCGCTTGCAGCAAGGACAACGCGTCGCAGGCCGCACAGAGCGCAGCGCGCCCGGCGACTTCGGAAGTGACCACGGCCGCGAAGCCTGCCGCTCCGCTGACGGATCCGAACGCTGCGCGCACGCTGGCGAAGCAACCGGAGTTGTCGACGGCGATGCGCGACATGGACGCGCGCGCGACCGACCCGGCGGGCACGGACGCGACGTTCGAAGGATCCGAACGCAGTGGCCAAGCCGGCTCGAGCGATTCGCTCACGCAACCGGGGGTTCCGACGCCGGACGGGATGAGCGGGACGACGGCTCCGAAAGGCCTCGCGACGGATTCGAAGCCTGTGAAACCGAAGGGCGCCGCAGCACCCCTCGGCTCGATGGATCAGGAATTCCTCGCGAAGGCACCGAACATCGGCTTGTTCGCGGTTCGGTCTTCTGAACTCGCCGTCCTGCAAGCCACGACGCCGTTCGTGCGCGAGTTTGCTCAGATGTTGATCCTCGATCACGGCGACGCGAACCGGGAGCTCGATGAGATCGTGCGCGGCAAGGGCTCGATCGCGACCAAGGAACTGGACGCCGAGCACCAGTCGCGCCTCACGATCTTGAGCACCAAGACTGGCGTCGACTTCGATCGTCAGTACCGCGACATGCAAGTCTCGGAACACAACGATGCGATCGCGTTGTTCGACCGTGCCGCGAACGATTGTGAGGATGCGGATCTGAAGGCGTTCGCTGCGAAGTTGCTGCCGATCCTGCGCGCTCACCAAGCGAAGCTCTCGGAAATGCCGCCGACGGGCGGTGGCTGAACGACGAGGAACGGGAGGCTTCGATCGAGGAAGGGGAGCTTCGACCTCGTCCACGGATCGAAGCTTCGCGAGGCGCACAGCCCCGGTGAACGCCGGGGCTGTGCACCCTTGACCAACGAGGGGGTCGTTGCGCCGCAACGGCTACCGTGCGCTCATCTCTTGCGTTGGGGACACGCACTCCCGCACCGGTGATCGTGCGACCCGCGTCTCCTCGATCGAGATCGGGAAGAGCGATCGAGGAGGCTCGGGTCATGTCGGGCAACGAGCAACCGCCGCTCTCGAGGACAGCCGTGTCCGCGATGACGTGCGCGATGACCTCGAGTCGCAGAGAGGCTATCCTCTCGTTCTCCATGCCCGCCCCGCCGCCCGACGCAAGATCCCTGACCGCCAAGGCCGTGTCCGTGACGCGCTGCGGCGACGACGGCGTGATCTTGCGCATCCGTCCCGACGTCGATCTGCCGCCGATGCGCGCCGCGCGCTTCTTCATGCTGCGACGCGAGGACAAGCTCTCGCCGGCGATTCCGCGGCCGTTCTCGATCTATCGTCAGGACGGGAACGAGCTCCTGTTCCTGCTCAAGGTGATGGGGCCGGGCACGAGCGCGTTGGCTGCCTGTACCCCCGGAACGGCACTCCGTCTCATCGGTCCGCTCGGGAACGGCTGGCCCGCGCTCGATGGCGACGGACCGCCGTGGGTGATGCTCGCGGGCGGCATCGGATCCGCGCCGTTCTTCATGGGGATCGAACAGGCGCTGCGCGGCATGGACGGTCGCACAGCAGCGCGGCGCGACCAAATGGTCCTGCTCTACGGCGCGTCGCGTCGCGGGATGCTCTACGACATCGATGCGTTTCGGAGCTTGGGCGTGCGCGTCGAAGCGTGCACGGACGATGGATCGCTCGGGTTCCGCGGCAATGTGCTCCAGCTGCTCGAGAGCTCGTGGAGCGCCGGCTCGATCCCGCGTGACGTGCGACTCCTCGCGTGCGGGCCCGAGCGCATGCTCGAGGCGACGGAAAACCTCGCACGCGATCGCGGCCTCGACTGCTGGCTCAGCCTCGAGAGCTGGATGGGTTGTGGCGTCGGCATCTGCAACGGCTGTCCCGTGCCGACGGTGCCCGAGGGACCGATGGGCGCTTGGCCGAATGCCAAGTGCTGCGTCGAAGGGCCCGTGTTCAAGACGACTGCGGTCACGTTGACGCACGCGCACTGAAGTCGATCGAACGGCCTTTCCGCAGCAGGCTGCCCCAATTCGTGCTTCTCCGACACGGTTCTTGCCCCCAATCAGAGCGTGTGGGGAATTCACCCGCTCAGCGGCGCGGCGCAGGTGGTTTCGGAGAGCGTGTCTGCTCGATTTCTCACACGCTCTCCGTGGTCGCGCCGGCCTGACGAACTCTCACCCTGCGCTGGGCGGACTTTCAGGGGGCCGACACGTCAGCCGAAGGCCCCACCTCAAGTCGTGATTTGGCCCTGCGCGGCCAGGGAGTCGCGATCCGTGCGAGCGGCCACTTCAGCGGATTCAGGAGTACGCTGATCGAGGATCCTGACCCGCCCCTCGAACCCTGCCTCGTCGACTCGAGCGCCATGACCACACGCCGCGAACTTCTCCGCAATGCCGGTCTCGCGGCCTTCTTTCTGGGACTTTCTAGACGTCCCGCGCACGCGGCCTTCGCCGCACGTTTCACGGCACCGCGACTCCCGCGCGCACCCGACCTCCCGCCGGGGATCGGCGCACTCGCGCGATCGAGGCCGAGCATTCCGATCGCCGATGCGCCGGAGGTCGTCGAGATCTCGGGGTTCCCCTTCTCGCCGGGCTGGCTCGGCGACAAGTGGCACCACTCCGAGATCCCGTTCCATCATCCCCACACTGGATTCCCCGGCGGAGAAGCTCCCGCCGCCGACGAGGACGTCGACATCGCGGTCATCGGCGGTGGTTTGTCCGGCCTCGGCCTCGCGTACCTGTTGCGCGATCGCGCGCCCGTCGTCTTCGAGTTGCAGGATCGCTTCGGCGGCGTGTCGATGGGCGAGGAGTGGCAGGGCACGCGCTACTCGATGGGGGGCGCGTACTTCATCACGCCCGACAAGGGTTCGTGGCTCGAGCGTCTCTATCAAGATCTCGGGCTCGACGCAGTCCAACGCTCGAGCCCGGGCGGCGACGATCCGGTCGAGATCGCCGGCGTCGTGCATCAGGACTTCTGGACCGGCGCCGGACTGAGTCCCGAAGAACAGCTCGCTTTCGAACGGTACGCGCGCTTGGTCCAGCACTACGCGAAGAACTATCCCTCCATCCCGCTCGTCGAGGGTCGCGACAATGCCTGGATCCTCGAGCTGGACGAACGGTCGTTGAAGGAGGACATCGAGGCGAAGTTGGGCGGACCCGTGCCGCGGCTGCTCGCCGCCGGGATCCAGGGTTACTGCTACTCGTCGTTCGCTGCTGGTTGGGAAACGATCTCGGCCGCAGCGGGCTGGAACTTCTTGGCGGCCGAGGAGTACGGGCGCTGGGTCTGCCCGGGCGGGAACGCGTGGGTCACGGATGTGCTCTGGCAGCGGCTCGTTCAGCAGTATTCCGCGGCCAATCAGCTCGATCGGTTGCGGCCCGGCACGAGCGTCGTACAGGTCGACGTCAAGTCGGATGGTCGCGCACGCGTGACGTACCGCGACGCGACAGGCGGGTTGCGCACGCTCCGTGCGCGTCGAGCCGTTTTGTGCTGCTCGAAGCACATCGGGAAGCACATGGTCAAGAACCTGCAGACGAACGACACGCCCAAGCACGATGCGATGCAGCAGGTCTACACGCATCCGTACCTCGTCGTGAACGTGCTGCTCGAAGCGCCGGTAGCGCTCGACTTCTACGACCTGTTCCTGCTCGGCGAAGGCGAGTTCCCCTTGACCGAACCACAGATCGAGCACGATCCTCGTCCCGTCGATCTCGTCGCCGGGCACTACACCGAGGGAGCCGGGCAACCGCGCAGCGTGCTGACTTTCTATTGGCCGCTTCCGATCAGCACAGCCGTGTTCCCGTTGCTCGCCGAGACTTCGTTCGCCGAGAACGCGCGCCGCGTCGCCCCCCATTTGCGACGTGCGCTGACCATGCTCGGCCTGACCCCCGAGCAAGTGAAAGCTGTGCGCATGACGCGCTGGGGGCACTCGATGCCGATCGCGCGAACACGATTCCTCGTGGACGGCGTGCCCGCGAAGCTGCGACGGCCGTACCGCGACGCCGTGTTCTTCGTCAATCAGGACAACTGGGCACTGCCTGCCTTCGAGACGTGCTTGCTCGAAGCGCAAGCTCTCGCGCCGCGCATCGTCGCGGGGCTCTAGCAGCCCGTTCCCGTTCACGCGCCGGAGACTGTGGGCCCCGCGCCGAACTTGCGCAGCTCCGTGCAGCCTCCATCGCGAATCACGCGCGCGGTCGAGGCTGGGTACTTGTCCAACTGGCCGAGGGGCCGACAGGGCCGCGGCCCGAGTTCGCCGCCGCAGTTCGGGCACACCGCACGCAACACGTCGAGCGCGCAGTTCGCACAGTACGTGCACTCGAACGAGCAGATCCACGCGCCCGATTCTCCCGGAGCGAGATCGCGATCACAGCATTCGCAGTTCGGTCGCAGTTCGAGCATGGGGAACCTCCGCTGGCCGCGAGTCTACGCCGCCGACGCTCAGCCGCTCCACACGACGCGCAGCGCGTTCGTGAGGTTGAACGTGCTCGCCGTGCAATACGCTGCGCGTTTCGATGCCATGTCTGGTAGCGCAACAGCGCTGCGTTCTGCACGAACTCCACGTCCAACTTGTCGAACGGGCTCGCTGTGGTTTGGTCCGCGTGATCCGTTGCATCAGAGAATGCACCGGTGTGACCGGCGCCCGCATCGCGAAGCGGCGCAGCTCAGATCTACGATCGAGTTCTTCACACGCTCTCAGCGAGGTACGCGCAACGACGTCACGGACGGGCCGGTCTCGCTCCACTCGAAGCGTACGTACTTCGACGGATCGAGGATCAAGTCCTCGAGAGACTCGTCCCGCGCCGTGGCCACGTAGCTACCCGGAGGCAGGACGAGCGAGAGTCTTCCGCCTGCGTCGGCCATGTACCCGAACGACGTGAAACCGTCTTCCGTTTCGCGACCGATTTCGACCAGGCCCACGAGCGGGAAGCCATTTTCGCATCGAGGATCTCGATCTCCGCGCGTTGAATGGAGATGCGCGCTTCGTGGCGCACGCGCTCTCCGGGGCGCACGTGCACCGGCGGATCCAACGGCCACGACCACAAGCTGTCGCTCGGGAAATCCAGCACGATTCGCCACGTTCCGGGCACGAGCGGGCCTAGTTCGTTCGGCTGGTCCGCCTTGCCTTCGATCGCGCCCGGCCCCTTCCCCAGCGTCTCGAAGAGCGGCTGCAGTCGTGCACGGATGCGTTGCGCCGGTGTCCAGCGTGTCACGCCTCGAGCCGTCGATGGCCTGAACCCACCGAGGTCGAGGTGCAACTCGATGACGCCCGGGATACCGCTCGAGAGGTCGATGTCGCGCTTCGTAGTGCCCGGTCCGAGGTAGATGTCGACGAGCGGCGCAACGGATCCCGCCAAGGGGTCGACTCGACCTCCATTTGCGAGTGCGCGGTCCACGACCAGGCCGACCGTGTACAGGCCTGGCTCGACCGGGCCGAGACGGAAGCGACCGTCCTCGTCCATGCGTTCGCGCACGCAGGCGACGGGTTCGTGCAGCGTGTGCATCCAGGGGGCGATCGAGCGCGGTGAATTCGCACGCAATTCCAAGCAGAAATCGCCCTGCCCCGTCCCGAGTGGAAAGATCGCGCGACCTTCGAGTCGTGCAGCCGGCGGTAGTTCGATCACGAGCCCCTGGTGCGAATCGCCGTCGCTCACCACGAGCGGGGGTGTGGCCGCAGCGAGCAGTGGTCCTTCCTCGGCGCGCACGATCCACGTGCCGGACAGCACATCCTCGAACTCGAACTGCCCCTCGTCGTCGGTGCGCGCCCACACACGCACGACGCGGAACATCTCGAGCCGTCGCGCGTCCATCGTCGTCGCTGTGGAGAAGGCACTGTCCACGCCGTCGTTCACCAGGGCTCTGGCGAAGAGTCCGACGATCGCGCGCACGGCCGGAGTTCCATCCGCGTTGCGAACGATGCCGGCGACACGGGTCGACGCCTTGTGCCCGATGACCTCGCGCACTTCGTGGCGTGTGAGCTCGGAGGTGGCGACCTTTGGTGCCGCTTCTTTGCGGGGGAGTTCCGCGAGCTGCGTGATGGTGCGCTCGGGTTCGATCGGCGGTGCGCTGCGCATCTCGGGCGTGATGCTGACCTCTGCCCCACGGGTCGCGAACAGGATCCCGGCGATGAACGCGACGAGCATCCCAGCGATCACGAGGAGGAAGCGCACCGTCACTGTCGCTCGCGCAAGCTCTCGACACGGCCGCGAAGCAGATCGAGCGGTTGATCGAACTCGGGCGAGCCGCGGGCGGCATCCTCGAGCAGTTCGAGCGCCTTTTCTAGGTATCTCAGCGCCTCCGCTCGATCGCCGAGTTCGAACATCATCGTGCCCAGCGATTCGATGAGCGGAAAGCTGTCGGGCATCTTCGGCAGCGCTCTCTCCCACGCCGCACGCGCGCCGGCCGTGTCGCCACGCTTTCGCAGCATCGCGCCGCGGAGGAAGAGCGCCGGCCCGTTCTCGGGTTCGAGCACGAACACGTCATCGAGCCAGGCCAACGCGCTCGCGTAATCGCTGCGGTCCGCGTCGGTCGTCGCGAGTTGGAGGAACGCCTGCGGATTGGCGACGGGCAGCGAACGGATCGTCGCCTGGATCTCGGCCCCGGAGTCAGCGATCGGACGGTTGTCGTAGGCACGCAGTAGGAACGACATCGCGCGCGGGACGTCGCCGAGCGTGAGAGCGAGCGCACCGGCGTTGCGATGTGCTTCGTACGACTTCGGTGCGAGGTCGCAGGCCCGCTCGAACGAGTTCAGTGCACCGTTCGCTTCCCCGAGCGCGGCCAGGATCTTCCCGCGCGTCACGTGGGCCTCGGCCTCCGTCGTGTCGAGTTCCAGCGCGGCGTCGATCTCCACCAAGGCCTCGTCGAGACGACCCGCCTTGGCGATCAGGTTCGCACGCTGCACGAGCGGGCGCGCGTCCCTCGGTGCGATCGCGGCCGAGCGATCGAACCAAGTCCGTGCGCCCGCGTCGTCGCCGAGTCGTTCCAACACGCCGCCGAGGAGCAGCATCGTGCCGACGTCGTCTGGCTTCCAGCCGAGCGCCGCTTCGAACGCCGCGCGCGCCGCAACCCAGTTGCCGTTGCGTGTGTGCAGGCGGCCGAGATTGCGGTGCGCCTCGATGAAGCGCTCGTTCACTGCGAGTGCTTGCTCGAACGCGGCCTGGGCCCGTGTCGCGTCACCGAGTTCCATGCGTGCGACACCGAGACCGACCCAGGCTTCCTCGCTGTCCTTGTAGCGCTCCGTCGTCATCCGGAAGACCGATTCGGCCGGCGCGAAATCGCGAGTTCCATCCGCATCTGCGAGATAGAGGAGCACCCAGCCGAGCCCCACGTTCGATTGCACGTGATCATCGGAGAGACCGAAGATCGAGCCGTCACCGCGTTGTGCCGCTGTGAGTAGCGCGAGCGCTTCTTGGAACTCACGCTCGGCGCCGCGCAGGGCTTCGAGATCGTTCTTGCTTCGATAGCGCTCGAGCAATTCCCGGCCGAGGAGCCAACGCGCGTACGGCACGCGCGGACTGCGCTCCGCCGCGACTCTGAACAGCGTGCCGTCGTCGGTCCATGTCCGCGCTTGCGCGCGCGTCGCGAGGCCCGCGGCGATCGCGGTCGCGGCGAGGAGGACTACGCTGAGGGCGGTGGGGAGGAAACGTCGGACGGCGAGTGCCGCGAGCAGGACGGCGCCAAACACCGCGACGTAGAGGTAGCGCTCGCTGAACGGGAATGTGCCCAAAGTACCGACGCGGACGACGAGTAGCGCGAGCGGCGCGAGGATCAGGAGCGAGGCCGCGACGAGCACGCGCTCGCCACGCGATGCGAGCCACGCGGTGACCACAGCCCATGCGGCGAGCAATGCCAGCGGCAGCGCGAGTCCGGCCTGGCTCGCGCTCGGCGCGAAGGGATGGAAGAGACGTAGATCCGTCGGCCAGGCCGAGAAACGCAGCGCGAGTCCGAGGATCTCAGCGCGCAGGAGTACGAGGCGCGAAGCCGAGACACCGAACTCCGTGGTGGTGCGATCGAAGCCGGCGAACAGACTCTGGAACACCGCCATGCGCGCGACGACGTAGATCCCGAAAGCGCACGCGTACGGCGCGTACACGCGCCATCCGCGAGGTCTCGAACCTTGGGCCAGGTCGAGAGCGAGGATCGCGACGATGCCGCCGGCCGCGAGCTCTTTGGCTGTGAGCCCCGCGAGGATCAGCGCACCCGCGGCCCACGGTGAACCTCTGGAGCCGGCTTCGCGCCACGCGAGGTGGCGCTCGAGCGCGAGGAGGACGCACAGCCCGAAGGCCGGATCGCCGATCGCGCTGATCCAGGCGACGCTCTCGACGTGGACGGGATGGAGCGCGAACAGGAGCCCGACGGCGAAGCCGACGCCGTCGCTGCGTGCGATGCGCCGCGCGAGACTCCAGGCTGCCAACGAGGCCGCGATGTGGAGGGCCAGGACGAGGACATGGAACGCCAACGGCGTCGGCCCGGCGAAAGCGTAGGTCGTCGCGAGGAGTACGCTCGCTGCCGGGCGCCAGTAACCGACGGCGAGCTCGGACTCGGGACTGTAGAAGGACCACAGCGGTCGCGAGAGGAGATTACCGAGGTCGAATTGGCTGACGGCCGGGTTGCGCAGGACGA
>JAYTBY010000235.1:0-9392 GCA_043736755.1 Planctomycetota bacterium
ATGTTCCCTCTTTCGACCGGAATGCGAAGTGAGCATGATTCGGCGCCCGAATCGAGCAGGCTGGACCTCGGGCCGGCCCTGCGGCGAGGATGAGCGCATGGGAAACGTCCTCCTCGGCGCGAGCGCTTCCGTCGCCGTCTACAAGGCCTGCGATCTGGCCAGCAAGCTCACGCAGCGCGGCCACAGAGTCCGTGCCGTGCTCACGCGGCGCGCGGCGGAACTCGTGAACCCGCAACTGTTCGAAGCCGTCACGGGCGAGCCCGCTTTCGTCGACGAATTCGGCGCGCACCGTCACGCGGCGATGGATCACATCGACCTCGCGAAGTGGGCCGACGCGCTTGTCATCGCACCGGCGAGCGCGGACCTCGTCGGTCGACTCGCCAACGGTCTCGCGGACGATCTGCTGGCGACGACGGCGCTCGCATTGGCACAGAACAAGCCGCGCGTCATCGCGCCGGCGATGAACCCGGCGATGCTGCTCGCGCCCGCTGTGCAGCGCAACCTCGGCCGTTTGCGCGAAGACGGTTGGCGCGTGCTCGAGCCCGAAGATGGTGCGATGGCGTGTGGGGACGTGGGTCCGGGACGATTGCCCGAGCCGGCGCTCATCGCCGAGATCCTCGAGTCCCTGCTCGGTCGCTGATCGCTGATGGAACGTCGAGCGAGCCTCGCACGGACGCTCGTCGGCCAGCTGGATTGGCGCGGCGCCCTGCGTGAACCGCGCACGTGGGGAATCGTCGCGCGCCACATGGTGCCGGTCGCGGGCGTCGTGATGCTCGGGTGGTCGGGCATCCAAGCGATCAGCGTCGTCGCGCTCGACACGCTCGCGGGTCTGTGGGGCGTCGTCGCGGTCGCGTCCATCCTCGCGGCGCGGGAGAAGTACGACGCCGATGCGCGGGACCTCTACGAAGCGATCATCACAGGCCTCCTCGTGTTCGGGATCGTCGCGGGCCTGCTCACGTTCGCGGTCGCCGTCGTGGCGTTCGTGCTGGCGGGAAGCGTGCTGGCCCGCGCCGATCTCGATCCCAGCGAACTGCTCGAGCAGGGCTGGGTCTTCTACGCGTTCGGAGGGTTGCTGGTGCTCCACGCGCCGCACACCATCACGATCCTCGCGACGACCACGGGTAAGACGGCGAAGAGCGTTCTCGAGCCGCGCGTCGGGTTCTTGCTCCGCCGGTTGATCCTGGCCGGAATGGCCTGCAGCTTCCTGTCGGTCCTGTGGGGGAGAGCGGCGGTCTTCGGAGCGCTCGTCGTTTCCCAGCTCGTACTCGCGGCGCACGAGGTCTTCGGCGATCGATTGCACGCCGTGCTCTTCCCAGAGTCGGTGCCGAAGCCGAGTCCGCCCCCGAAGAAGATGAAGCGGCGCAAGTAGCGCTCGTGACTCCGCACCGCCCCGACGCGAGACTCATCACCATGCCGAAGCCCGATTCTCGCCGCCGTCCTCGAATGCGCGTCCTCGTCACCGCCGGCCCGACTCGCGAGCGCATCGACCCCGTGCGCTTCCTCTCGAACGATTCGAGTGGGCGCATGGGCTTCGCGATCGCGGAGGCGGCCGTGCGCGCGGGTCACGACGTCGTGCTCATCGCCGGGCCGGTGACGCTCGCGACTCCGAAGGGTGTTCGCCGCATCGACGTCGAGAGCGCGCGCGAGATGCTTGCGGCGGCGAAGAAGGAATGGCGGAAGGCCGACGCGCTCTACATGGCCGCCGCAGTCGCCGACTGGCGGCCCGCCAAGCAGCTCGCGAGCAAGTGGCGTGCGAAGGACGGTGGTGCGAAGACTGCGCGCATCGACCTCGTCCGCAATCCCGACGTGATCGCGACGTTGACCGGGGGAGAGCGCGACCCCGACCGCGTCGTCGTCGCGTTCGCGCTCGAGACGGGCGACGGGGAGCGTCGTGCACTGACGAAACTCGCGCAGAAGGGTGCCGACTGGATCGTCTTGAACGGACCCGTCGCGCTGAACGCCGACACGACGGCCCTCACGGTGCTAGGCGCGGATGGCGTGCGGATCGCGATTCCCAAGCGCTCGAAATCAGCCGCGGCACGCGACCTCGTCGCGCTGTTGCGTCATCGTGACGACTTCCGAAGTTCCTGAGGCGCGCGAATCAGCGCCAATTCGCCGCTTCTTCTGACTTGCCCCAGGCGATGTAGAGCTCGACGAGTGATTCTCGGGCACGCTGCGTGTCGGCGTGATCCGCGCCGCGGGCGCGCAGCACTCCGGCGTGCGCTTCGAGCAGGGCGGCCTCGCTCTCGCCCCACCGACCGAGGCGGAGCAACGATCGGCCCAAGAGTCTGAGCGTGCTCAGGGTCATGAACTCGTCCGTTCCGCTCGACGCTCGTCGAATCGGGAGCGCTTCCTCGGCGGCCGCCACTGCGCCGGCTGCGTCGTCGATAGCGAAGAGGTTCAACGCGAGTTGGTGCAGGAAGTGCCCAGTGCGAGTGTCGTCGACGGCGACACGGCCGCGATGCTCAGCGAGAGCTTCTCGATAAGCATTGATCGCCGCCGGATAGTCCTTGGCCCTCGCGGCCAATTCCCCCAGCGAACCCAATGACGCCGGGAGCAATCCCGGTTCCGCGTTCGCGCCCAGATCCCGCGCTCGACGCTGGGCCTCCTCGAGCAGTGCTCTCGCCGCATCGAGATCGCCGAGTTCCATCGTCACGAGGCCCAAGTTGTAGAGCGTCTTCGCAACGTCGGGATGTGCGTCACCGAGCGCGCGCCGACGCGCGTCCAGGACTGCGCGCAGGATCTCCGCCGTCTCCGCGGTCCGACCGAGCGAGCGTAGCGCGTTCCCGAGGTTCTCGTTCGTGATGATCGTCGACGGATGGTCCGGTCCGAGCGTCCGCTCCTGCGCATCGCGCGCCTCGCGGAGCAGGGCTTCGGCCTCGGCGAAACGACGTACCTGGAGCATCATCGTCGCGAGTGCACCCAAGGTCTCGAGGGTCGTTGGATGGTCGGGGGTGAGGACGCGACGCTGAACGCTGAGTGAGTCCGCCTGCAGTGCGATCGATTCCTCGAGACGTCCGAGCGCCAACATCGCCGCCGCCAGATTGGTCCGCGCCTGCTGCGTTTCCTGCGTGTCGTCACCACGGGCTCTACGCGTGATCTCGAGGACTTCGGCGAGGATCGCCTCGGCTTCCTCAGCGCGCCCGCTGCGCAGGATCACGTTCCCGAGGATGCTCAGCATGCGTCCAGTGTTCTGGTGGTCCGGGCCGAACACCGCGCGGTGCAGTTCCACCGCCGCTTCAGCCATGCTCTCGCACTCCGATCGGCGACCCTGATCGAACAGCACGAGGGCCAAATTGCCCATCGCGGTCAGCGTCTCGGGATGCCTGGGTCCGTCACGATTCAGTCGCAGCTCGTAGACGACGCGCAGTGTCTCCGACGCTTCGTCGAAACGTCCCTGCCCCCGATCGAGGATCGCCACATTGTTCCTCGTGCCGAGGAGCAACTCGTCGTCTTCTGGGAAGACTCGATCTGCCCGTGCGAGGATCGAGTCGTACAGCGTGCGCGCCGCCTCGAACTGCCCGTCCCTGACCAGATTCACGGCGAGGTCGACGGTGGCCGTCAGCGTGACGCGGTGTTCGTGACCGTTCACTCGTTCCAAGCCCTCGATCGCGGAGCGTGCGAGGGGAATCGACTCGTCGAGGCGTCCGAGTTCACCCCACACGTTCGCAACGGCGCCCATCGTCGTGAGCGTCGCGACCGCATCGGGGCCATCGGTCGAGCGACGGAGCTCCAGCGCCCGCTCCAGCTGTCGACGCGCGGCCTCGTTCTGACCCAGCTTGCTGTAGCTCGAACCGATCGTGGTACGCAACGCGGCCTCGACCTCGGGATCGGCTTCGAATCGGCCGTCGAGTCGCGTGGAAGCCGCATCGAGGACTTCGCGAACCGTCACGTCGATGCCTTCGCGCTCGGGCGCCACGGCGGCGAGCAAATCCTCGTTCAAGAACGCGTTGACCTCGCCCGCGATCCGCGCTTGGCGGCGAGCGTCGCTGGCGCTCGCCTCGGCCTCGACGCGGCGATCCTCGGCGAGAAGTGCGTTCTCGCGCACGCGATCGGCGAGGACGAGACTCGTCACGAGTCCGGCGACGAGCGCGAGGACCATCGCACCGAGCGACGCCGCGAGACCACGGTTGCGACGGATCCACTTGCGCGCTTCCGCGAGTGCTCCCGTCTCGAACGCACCGACGACACGGCCTTCGAGGAACGCGCGGAGATCCTCTTGGAGCGCGAGCACGTCCGCATATCGGTCCGCGGGATCACGCGCCATCGCCTTCGATTGGATGGCGACGAGTTCCGAAGGCGCGAGCGGCGCCGACGTTTCGAGCGGCTCCGGCGGACCGGCCAGCGCGCGCTGCCAGACTTCGCGGCCGCCGGTTTCCGCGCCCGGAGCCATGTACGGCGCGAAGCCCGCGAGCAAGTGGTAGAGCATCGCGCCGAGCGCGTACACGTCCGACCGCGCCGAGAGAGCGTCGATGTCGCCGCGCGCTTGCTCGGGCGACATGTACGCCGGCGTGCCGATGACTTCGCCGTCCATCGTCATGAAGTACGAGGCCGGCGAGGACTCGCGCTCGGCCAAGCGTTCGGTGCGCACGCTCGACGATGAAGTCGAACTCGCAGCCTCGTGCGAGGGCGAGAGCACGCGCGCGAGCCCCCAATCCATGACGTACACCTCGCCGAAGTCGCCAACCATGACGTTCTGCGGCTTCAAATCACGGTGGATTACGCCTTTCGAGTGCGCATAGGCGACCGCCTCGCAGGCCTTGAGCAGCACTCCGAGCGCACGCGTCTCTGTCCAACTCTCTGCGCCCGAATGGACGAGCTCGTAGACCGAAGCGAGGTGGCGGCCTTTCACGAGCTTCATCGTGAAGTACACGCGCCCCTCGCTGTCGAGACCGAGCTCGTGCACCGGGACGATGCTCGGATGCTCGAGTTGGCCCGTGATCTGAGCTTCCTCGAGAAAGCGTGCGAGGATGTGCTCGGCGACCGGCGGAGTCTCGCTCGTCGCACTGGATTGCCCGAGGACGACCTTCATCGCGAGGTGTCGTCGGAGGTCCTCGTCCCACACGCGCAGGATCTCGCCCATGCCGCCGCGCGCGACTTCGCCTTCGAGCCGATAGCGCGATCCGCCGCGCTTGGATCCGAGGCGACTGAGCAGATCTTCCGTCGCGGTCTTGCGGGCCGATTCCGAACGAATCCGCACAGGTGTCGGCGCCTCGGGGTTGGCTTCGACACCACGCATCAGTTTCTGAACCGCGTCGCCACTCGTGATGTCCGCGAGCGCGAGCAGCGGCTCGATCCGCAACCACAGCGCATGAAGTGAGCGCAGCTCCCGCGTGTGCGCCGGCGTGGCGCGCGCGAGCGACTCGAAGTCGCGCGAACGAGCCGTGAGCCAATCCGCAAAGATCGACTCGGCCGGGGTGGGCTCACGCGAGTTGGGGTGCTGGGGCAAGCTCCGCGGAGTCTATCGCGCGTGAGCCAGCGTCGTGCCCTCGACGAAGTCGCCGTGTTCAGCCCGCGAGCTGTGCAAACACGCGAGGTCCGCTGCGCAGTCTCATGCCCCGCGTTAGCATCCAAGAGCCTTCGCTGCGCGCATCCCCGTTCGCGCACGCCGGCTCGTTCGATCGTCTTCCCATCCCCCCCCCAGGAGGACTCCCGTGGTCTTGCGCTCGAGCCGACTTCTCGTCGTCGATCTCAACAACTTCGCGTACTACCCGACGATTGCGGTCGGCTACCTCGTCGCCGTGTTGCGACGGGAAGGGTTTCGCGTCGACGTGCTCTCACCGTTGATGCACGGCGTGCCGAGCGGCGTGCGCGAGAAGCGCGAGGGCTTCCTCGATCACGTCGAGCGCAGGATCTCCTACTCGACGAGATCCTGAATCGACGCCCCGCGACGCATGGTCGGTGGATTGCGTGCGCGGTGGCGATCTCGACCCGAGGGTCGCGTCGTCGAGGAAGTGCGTCGACGCCTCGCCGATCGCCCCGACGCGATCCTCCTGTCTACCTACACGGATAGCTACGAGCTGTGCGTCTTCGTCGCGGCCGAGGCTCTTCGCGCGGGCGTACCGGTCCTGCTCGGCGGTCCCGCGTTCAACCAGCCGCGAATCGCCGATGAGTGGCGTTCGATCCCGGGCGTCGTCGCAGTCGTCGGCGGTGAAGTCGAGGCCTACGTCGCCGACCTCGTGCGCGACGTCGTCGCGAAACGCGATCTCGAGCGCTATCCCGGGGTGTTCCTGCCCGATGGACGCAGTGGGCCTACGGCTCCGCCGCTGCGCGCACTCGACGAATCGCCGCGTCCGGACTACGACGATTTCCCCTGGGATCTCTATCCGCATCGAATCGTGCCCGTGCTGACAGGCCGAGGCTGCGGATGGGCACGATGCACGTTCTGTGCAGACATCGTCACCGCGAACGGGCGCGGATACAGATCGCGCAGTCCCGCGGCGGTCCTCGACGAGGTCCAGGAACAGACGGCGCGCTACGGCACGAAGAACGTCACGTTCCTCGACATCAAGCTGAACTCGAACTTCGACACGTGGCGCACGATCGCGAGCGAGCTGCCGGCGCGCGTGCCAGGCGCGAAGTGGATCTGCGCGGTGCACGTCGGCCCCGAGCGCCCCAACGGCCTCGACGCGAGCGAACTGCGAGCTGCCTCGAAGGGAGGTCTCTCGCGCGTGACGTTCGGCGTGGAGTCGGGAAGCCAGCGCATCCTCGATGCCATGGACAAAGGCACGAACGTCGAGACGAACGCCGAGTTCCTGCGGAACGCCAGCGAAGTGGGCATCAGCGTGCGCTGCACGATGATCCAGGGTTATCCCGGTGAAGAAGCCTCCGACCTCGACCGGACGGCGGACTTCCTCGAGAAGAATTCACCGTGGCTCGACCGCGTGCGCCTGAATCGGTTCAACGCACTCGTCGGTGCGCGCTTCGCGAAGGACTTCGAGAAGGATCCGAGTCGCTTCCCCGGCGTGAGCGATCTCGAGTGGGAGTACCGCTTCGCGCGATCGAGCTATCGCTATGCGCCGGCCGAGGCCGAGCCGTATCGCAAAGCCATGCGGCGCGTGCTAGGTGCCGTGCACCGCGTCAACCGGAAGCCCCTGAAGGAGACGGCGCTCGAGTTCGACGGCGTGATGTGAACGCTATCGATGACCTCTAGGGGCGTCACTCGGACGACACGATGTCCAAGAGCTCGGTCGAGTCCCAGCCACCACCGAGTGCGCGCACGAGCTGTACCGTGTTCACGAAGCGTCGGCCTTGCAGTGTCGCGGCCGCGCGTTCTGCGGCCAGGCGTGCGCGATCGCCGTCCACGACGTCGAGGAAGCTCACGAAACCGGCGTCGAAACGCGTGCGCGAGAGGTCGGACGCGCGTCGAGCCGATGCGACGGCCCGGTCCTGCGCCGCGGATTGCTCGGTATAGAGCTTCGTCGCCGTCAGCGCGTCCTGCACTTCGCGGAACGCAACGAGCACGCGCTGGCGATAGTTCTCGACGCCTTCGGTGTACGCGGCACGAGCGCGCGCTTCGTCGGCTTCCAATCGCCCGCCTTGGAAGATCGGGATCGAGAGCGAGGGCCCGAGGTTCCAGATGCGGCTGTCTTTCTCGAACAGATCGCCGAGGTCGCCGCTCTGGAAACCGGCATAGCCGGTCAAGCGCAGAGACGGGAAAAACGCTGCTTCCGCCACGCCGATGCGCGCATTGCGGGCGGCCAGTTCGCGTTCGGCCTGCGCGACATCGGGGCGCCGCTCGAGCAGCGCGCTCGGCAGACCGACGGGGATCGCGGGCGGTTGCGAACGAGTCCAGTCGCCGAGGTCCAGCTCGAACGTGCTGGGCGAAGCTCCAGCCAGCACGGCCAACGCGTTGGAAAGCTGCGCGCGAACCCGTGACACGTCGGCCAAGTCGGCTTCGGCATTCGCGACCTCGTTCTCCGTGCGTGCGAGATCGAGATCGTTCGAGGTCCCGGCCGCATTGCGCGCAGTGATGACTTCGAGGGCTTGACGGCGCACCTCGACCGAGCGCCGCAAAACCGCGATCTCGGCGTCGTAAGCGCGCAGCGCGAACCAACTCGAAGCGACCTCGGCATGCAACGAGAGTCGCAAGGCCTCGAATGCTGCGGTCATCGCATCGGCGTCGCGCTCGCCGGCTTCTACGGCGCGCCGTACGCGGCCCCACAAGTCGATCTCCCACGACAAGTCGATCGGCGCGCGGATGTCGGACACCGTACTGACGGGGAACGACAACCCCGAGTTGGGCGAGTACTCCGTGCGCGTCCACGTCGGGTTCGCACTGATGCTCGGGTAGAGACCGGCCCGTGCCGACTTCGTCGAAGCGAGCGCCTGTTCGATCCGCGCGAGTGCGGCCTTCATGTCGTGGTTCTCGGCCGCGACGCGCTCCTGGAGCGCATCGAGCTGTGCGTCCCCGAAGATCTGCCACCAGGCGCCGCGCGGGATGGCCTCGGGCGTGACCGTCGTCGGTGCGGGTGCGTCGCGCCATGCTTCAGTCGTCTGGACCTCGGGACGCTCGTAGTCGGGCCCGACCGCAGTGCAGCTCGCCAAGAAGAGCAGCGGCGCGAGGACCATCGCCGCACCGCGCGCGACGGCTGTCGACACTCCATGACCGCCACTCGCACCGTGTTCGGGCTCTGGAGCCGAAGCACTCTTCTTCTTCCAACCGATGCGCAAGATCAGCGCATAGAAAAGCGGCGTGAGGAGCAGGCCGAAGAACGTCACGCCGATCATGCCGGCGAACACGGCGACGCCCATCGCCCGTCGCATCTCGGAGCCCGCGCCCGTGCTGACGACGAGCGGGAAAACGCCCGCGATGAACGCGATGCTCGTCATGAGAATCGGGCGCAGGCGCAGCTTGGCCGCTTCGATCGCAGCAGACGCGGGATCGAGACCCTCGTCCTGCTTCACCTTGGCGAACTCGACGATCAGGATCGCGTTCTTCGCGGCGAGTCCGATCAACACGATGAGCCCGATCTGCGTGAACACGTTGTTGTCGCCTTCGGTGACCATCACGCCGACCATCGCCGACAAGAGCGACAGAGGCACGATGAGCAGGATCGCAAGTGGCATCCGAAAGCTCTCGTACTGTGCGGCCAAGACGAGGAACACGAGCAGGATGCACAGTGGGAACACGTAGATCGCCGAATCTCCCGCGAGGATCTTCTGGTACGTGAGGTCGGTCCACTCGTACTTCATGCCGGTGGGCAACGACTTCTCGGCGAGATCGGCGACGAGGGCTTCCGCTTGACCCGAGCTGAATCCCGGCGCTGGAGCGCCTTGGATCTCGGCGGCTGGATAGCCGTTGTAACGGCTCGCGCGGTCGGGGCCGTACGACTCGGTGATCGTCACCAGCGAGCCCATCGGGACCATGTCGCCGCGGTCGTTGCGTACCT
>JAYTBY010000236.1:0-4211 GCA_043736755.1 Planctomycetota bacterium
GGCGCTGCTTCCAATCCGACATGGGCGGGGATGCTAGCGATGGAGCCCGATGGGCGCATAGGGTTGCGTCGACCGGCCTCGCGTACTTGGGCGACCGCGCTCGATCGCTCGGCGTTCGGCGAGGCTTGGTGCGGCGCGAGGATGGGCAGCGCGGCGGGCGCGACCCGAACCGAGTCGATCCAGGTCGCTTACGACACCAATCCGTGAATCGCGAGTACCGGGAGCGACGCGGCGGTATTCCCCTCGGAATCCATGACTTCACCGAACTCCGAGCCCGATCGCGCGCCGTTCCACGACCCGGTGCTCGATATCGAACCGATGCGCGCCGCCTGGGTGCGCGCGCTCGCGGCGCGCCTCGTGCGCGATGGACACGCGGCCGACGACTTGGCGCAGGATGCGTGGGTCGCGGCATCGCGCGCGGCCCCTCTGGATGAGCCGTCGTTCCGGAACTGGATCGCGGCCGTGCTGTCGCGGCTGGTGGCGAAGCGTGCGCGGGGCGACGCGAGCCGCGCCGCGCGCGAGCGCTCGGTCGCGCGGCGCGAGGGCCTCGAATCGGCAGACGAAGTCGTCGATCGCGCCGAGACGCACCGCGCGCTCGTGCAGTCGGTACTCGCACTCGAGGAGCCGTATCGGTCGACGCCCCTGTTGCGCTACTTCGACGAGCTGTCGCCAAGCCAGATCGCGGAGCGACAGAGCGTGCCGATTCGCACGGTGAAAACACGACTCACGCGTGGGCTCGAGCGGTTGCGCGAGCGGCTGGATCGCGAGCACCGCGGCGATCGTTCACAGTGGATGGCGGCGCTCCTGCCGTTGACTCACACGACCACGCTGGGGCCGGTCGCCATAGGAGCGGTTCTCTTGAAGTCGAAGTTTGCCTACGCCGCATGCGCGGCAATCGCACTGGCGTGCATCGCTTTCGTCGTGACACGGACGCCGGATGCGGACCATCACTCCGCGACGCTCGCCGACCACTCGGGCTCTGCCGATTCGATCCTGCCTGCGCCTCTGACGGTGAGTTCGCTGGGACCCGCAGCGCGGGCCGAGATCGGAACGTCGGCCGAAGCGCGACAGCACACGGCGACGATCGATCCGGAGCGCAATCTGCACGGCACCGTGACCGACTCGCGCGGCGTTCCCGTTCTCGCGGCGCGCGTGACGGCGTTCCGCGCGGCGAAATCGGCGCTGCCTCGCACACAGAATCCACCCGAGGGGAATGTGGAGCCGCTCGCGGAAACGTGGAGCGATGCGCTCGGCGAGTTCCATATCGATATCGAGCAAGGATCCGCGCTCGACCTGTGTGTCGAGCATCCTGGCTACGCGCGCTTCGACGCCGCGATGCGGCACGCGGGCGAAAGCGTGGCCGTCGTGCTCTCGCGGGTCGCGCGCATCCACGGCCACGTCTCGCTCGAGGGCGTCGCGGTCGCCGACGCGATCGTTCGCGCCGGCACGCCGCACGTCGATCGCTCGTGGCGGCGTGTCGAGACGGACGCGAACGGCGAGTACGCGATCGAAGGACTGGGCGCGGGCGACTTCGAGATGCGAATCGAGAGCCAGGGAGCCGTCACGGGTCGGACAAGCCCATTCGCTGTTGACGAGGGCGAGACGGTCGAGCGGGACTTCGTGCTGGACCGCGGCCTCCTCGCGCGCGGGACCGTCACGGATGCGCGCACGGGATTGCCGATCGAAGGCGCGATCGTCGACACGTCCGACCGCGACGAGCGCAATCAGGCGCGGACCAACGCGTCGGGTGCGTACGAGCTGCGCGGGATCGACGAGTGGTTCTCGATCCACTTGACCGCGCGTGCTGAGGGCTTTGCCGTCGGAGTGCAGGCGCTGGTCCCTGGGCCCGGAATGCGCGCCGATTTCGTGCTCGATCGCGGACTGTCCGCCCGCGGTCGCGTGCTGGATTCGAAGGGGACACCGATCGCAGGCGTCGAGGTCAGCGCGATCGGAGCTCTCGACTCGCAGCTGGCGCTGGACATCCGTGCGACGCGGACCTTGCTCGACGGCACGTTTGTGCTGACCGTGTTGCACCGGGAAGCGGCGCACGATCTGCGACTGCTGAAGTCAGGATTCGGCGGCAAGGCGTACGCGTTTCCCGAAGACGAGGGCAGGCGCGAGCTCGTGGACTTCGGCGACCTGCGCCTGTCCGAGGCCGGCGTGATCACGGGGCGCGCGGTGGACGTCGAAGGGCAGCCGCTCGTCGATTGGTGGGTGCGGATCTACGGTGGGAACTCGGATCACCTGCACTTCACGGAAGGCCGTCGCGACATCGCGCCGCGCGCCAACCTCCACTCGACGCGCACCGACGACCGCGGGCGCTTCACGATCGGCGACCTCACGGAAGGGCCGTACCTCGTCAACGTCAGCATCAAGGGGTACACGGCGTTCGCCAATCGCGAAGTCCGGTTGAAGGAGGGCGAGCTGCTCGACGCCGGCGACCTCGCGATCGACGTCGGGCTCACGATCGAAGGCGTCGTCATGGACCAGCAGGAACGCCCGATCGCTTCGGCGACCGTCGAAGCCTACGCGGAGCTGGACGACACGGGCCGCCTGACGTACGCGCTGACCGATACGCGCGGACGATTCACCATTCGCGGTCTCGCGGCGGGTCAGCACAGTCTCAGACTCGACTTCGGTCTCACGCCTTCGAGCGTGCGCGACCTCCACGCGAGCTCGTGGCTGCGCAACGTCAGCGCGGGATCGAGGAACGTCGTGCTCGTTCCGCCGCGTGCCGCAGCTTTGCGCGTGCTCGTCCTCGGTCGCGACGGCGAGCCGGCGGCCGGCGTCACGGTGAGTGCTTCGGCGATGGATGAGGACCCGGATGGTTGGCCAGCGGATGCGGGTCAAACAGATGCAGACGGCCGATTCGAGTTCCGCCTTGAGAAGGGTGTCCTCTATCGGATTCGGGCCCTCGAGATGCCCGCGCGCATCGAACTCGGAACCCGCGCGCTCTCGGCAGCGAAAGCGGAGAACGTCGCCGCGTCGACCGAAGAACTCGTGCTCCGCCTCGTCGAGGTGCGCTGAGATCGCGGTCCTCGCTCGGCACGAACCGCTACAGGCACCTGCACGCGACACCGCCAGTCCACGATGGCCGCGGCGGCTGGATTCGCACGCCTCAGCCTGACTCAGGCTTTCCCGGCTCCGGCGCAGGCTTTCGTCGTTGCGCCTTCATTCGAACCAGCAGCTCTTGGTGGGCGATTCGGTTCGCTTCACGATCCGCAAAGAACTGTGTCCGATCCTGGATCAAGCGCCAGGCGATCACGGCTTCGGAACCCAGATGCTCCGTGATGGGTCCGTAGAGCGGATAACGCCCGCTCGTGCCGTCGCCGACATCGAATCCCAGCGGGCCGAGGTTCAGCCTCGACGTGTCGACCTGACCGAGCACTCGCATACTCGGCGGGAGCTTGCGGGCATGGATGCGGATGCAAACCTCGCGACGCAACGGCGCATACGTGTTCGGGCCAGTGCGAGCCTCGACGTCGAACCGCAAGATCGCCAAGTCGTCCATCTGCACGTCGGTCATCTCGATGGGTCGAGTGAAGACGGCGGGGGTGATTCCAATGAGGCACTGCGGATCGAACTGCGCGGTCGCATCACGAATTGCGAGGACGAGCGCGATACCGAAGTAACCCTCGCGAGGATGTGTCGCGATGACATCTCCGAGTTGAAGGACGTATCGCTTGTGCTTCTGCGGGCTCACTCGGTTGCTTCTTCCGCTCCGACAGGCACGGGGAGGATAAGGGCGCCGGCACGATCTCGACACATCCGTGGACCGGCTTTCGATCCCGTGCGCCGACATCGCAGCACGTCGGGATCGAGCTTCAGCGCGGACTCGTCTCGGCGGCGAAGACTTCGAGCTTCAGATCGCGAAAGCGCACCTCTGTCGCTCCTCCTGAGTGGATCTGCAGCCCGATGATCCCGCCGCTCGCTCCCGGCGCGTCCTCGAGATCGACGCACGTGTGCCCATTGATCCACGTCCGCACGCGATGGCCGCGTGCCTCGATCTCGTAGCGATTCCAGCCGTCTTTCAGAACGTGCTCCTCGCCCGTCTTCTCGGAGAGGAGTGAGCGTCCGTGCTCTTCGTAGAGCCGGCCCCACCAACCCGGACCGATGTCGGCTTGGTAGCCCTGCATCTCGCCGTCCTCGAGTTCGCGTGAACGGAACTGCACGCCGGAGTTGCCCGCGTCATCGACGAGGCGGACCTCGAG
>JAYTBY010000237.1:0-9380 GCA_043736755.1 Planctomycetota bacterium
GGGAGTCGGTGTTCGTGTTCGTGATCGAGAGGAGCGAGAGCCTCCCGCCGAGGTTGTCGTACTCGGGGAACAGCAGGAGGCTGCCGGGGTTGCGTCCCCCGGCGAGAGCGGCTGACGAAGCGATGACCAGCGCCGCGGTGGCGCGGGCGAACCCCGCAGGGAGTCGGGAGCCCATCGAATTCCTACCTTCTTCGGATGCGTGCGGTGCGGCGTCCGGCGGCGGAGCAGGGTTCGGCGGGAGCGGTCCCGGAGCCCTACCACCGCCCCATCCCGATCAACTGCCCGGGAGCGGACGTCGGCCCCGCCGCGGTTGGCGGGCGCCTGATGGGCTCATCATGCCGGGTGTGGGTGGCCCTCGGAAGTGCGAAACCAAATTCCTTCTGAAAGCCCGCTCACATTGTTTTTCTCTCGACCAACCAGGGCCGTGCACCCGACCCAAGAGTCGGGTGGGAGTCGCTGCGCACAGGCGTCGAGGCAGCCGGCCCGGGACCAGAGCGGTGGCTGGCGCCAACGACGCGAGGAGCCGCGCCGGGGAGGCGTCCGCGTGGCGTCTTGATCGTGTGGGCGGACCGGAGTCCTCACGGGGGATCGATGGAGAGAACGGCAGGTGCTCTCCGAGCCCGAGGAGTGGATCTTCGCAGGCGGGGACGGCCCGGGGCCCGGGCTCATCTGCGGAAAGACGCACGGCGAAACGCAGCGATGCGCCACGGCCTCGCAAGCGCGTTGCGGAGGCCGGCGCGACTCACGAGCCAGCGAGCGGTGTCCACCTGATGCCGCACCACCCGTGCCGCGCACGTCACGTTCGTCGCGGCGGGCTCGACGCACACGCCGCGTCAGCTGCCCAGCAGTTCTCGCGTCAAGGGCAACGCGCTCGTCGGGTCAGGTCCAACTCGCTCGGCGACTCGCTTGCAACGCGGTCACGCGTCAACTGCAACGCGGTCACGTGTCAACTGCAACGCGGTCACGTGTCAACTGCAAAGCGGTCGCGCGTCACGTGCAATGCGCTCGTCGCGTCAGCTCCGACGCGCTCGGCGACTCGCTTGCAACGCGGTCGCGTGTCACTTGCAACGCGGTCGCGTGTCACTTGCAACGCGCTCGCGTGTCAACTGCAACGCGCTCGCGCGTCACTTGCTGGGCACCGCGGGCACCGCCGCCGCCGGAGCCGCGCCGGCCGCACTCGGCTGGAGTTCGGGGAATTGCTCCAAGAAATCCTCGGCGCGCAGCGGACGAACGTACTTCCACTCGCTGCCTTCCCAACGCCACATCTCGATCAGCTCGACGTCATGCGTGAGCGTCTGCCCCGGCTCGAGCTCGACCTCACGGGCGCGCGGATGATTCGGCGTCCACAGGCCGTTGACGCGCACGAAGATCAGATCGTCCTTACGCGCGACGATCTCCGTCACGCGCATCTTCTCGTAGATGTGGTTGCTCTTGCCCTGCAGGTAGAGCGACGGAGCCTGCTCTCGCTGGATCTCGGCGCAGAGCATGTCGTAGTTGGCGATCCAGTCACTCTTCTCCGCGTTCGCCCAGAAGCGTCGCGAACGCTCGAGCACGGCGGCGTCGGTCGGTTCCTTCTTCACGACCGTCGGTTGGACGGGCGCGGGAGCCGGAGGTGCCTTTTGGTCACACGACGAGCCGAGGGAGCTCAGGCCGAGTGCGAAGAGTGCGAAGTGGAGCGGTGCGTGCGTGCGCGGCATGACTGAATTACGAGCGGAGCGGGCGCGGGTGAGAAGAAGGCGAGATGCCGAGCGGAGTTCTCCGGCGGCACTCAACTCTAGCCGCGTGTTCGCGTGCGAGCGGCCCGCAGGTCGATCAAAAAAGAGACCAGCGCCGCAAGCGCGACCCCCGAGGGTCACCTTGCGGCGCTGGTCTGTTCTAACAGTACCGGCTCTTCAATCAGGACCGGCTGTGCAGCCGGCCGACTTCGTTCCCAAAGGAGTTCCGCGGAGAGTCCGCACCGTCCGCGGTGCTCGACCCGGGGCGCGTGCGGGAGTTGCCGAGTGGCAGTCCCCCACGCGACCTTGGGACTTCGGTCACTGGTTGTCGTTGTTGACCGGGCCGCCGAAGTCGCCGTCGCCGAACGGTCCCGTCGGGAAGAGGGCGCCGTTGCGCGGCTCGTTGATCGACGGCGACTCGAAGGGCAGGTCGGCCGCGCCGTGCGTGCCGATGATCTCGATCAGAACCGCGTAGATGGCCGGGTCTTGGATCTGCTCGGCGGTGGAGAAGGCCGTGTTGCCGTAGACCTTGAACCAGCCGGACTCGCGCGACGGAGCGCCCAGGATCTCGTTCTGGTTCTGGGTCGTATTCACGAGGAACGACTGGTTGAACGCGCCGTTGATCGACGCGAGCGACACGCGCTGCCAGCAGCGGAAGAGGTACTGAGCGGAGAAGGCCTCTTCGTTGTCGTTGTAGATCCAGAAGTTCACGACGGTGTCGAACAGACGACCACCGGCGAGGCCGACGAGGATGAGCTCGCTGGCGAACGCGCCGCCTTGACCGAGGAAGCGCGGGATGTAGATCTCGTCCGTGACGTTCTCGTACTCGGTGCCGTCGAGATCGCGGATCTCGTCACCGTCGAGGTCGGTCGCCGTGCCGGCGCCCGCACCGATGCCGAGGAACGAAACCGGGTTCATCGAGTAGTCGAGCTGCCACAGACCGTTCAACGTGACGACGTTGCCGATCAGGTGGTTGAAGACGATCGCGGCGCCCGTGTTCGGGTTGCGCGCGAACACGTAGACGAACCCCTGCTCGTGCTGCGGGTTGTGCGCGTACGTGAGGAGCGTGAGCGTGTCGTTCGGCGTGAGGACCGCGGTGCGGTTCGTCTCGACGCAGGTGAGCTCCGTGCCGCCCGTGCCGTACTTGCCGATGTAGACGAACTCGACCAACACGGTGCCGGCGAATCCGAATCCGCCTTGGCCCGGCGTGAAGTCGCTGTTCGTGTTCGTCACGGTCAGAAGCGTGACGTTCATGGTCCGGTTGTCGAACTCCGGATAGAGCAGGAGGCTGCCCGGATTGCGTCCATCAGCGAAAGCCGCGGTGGCGAGTCCGAGGGCTGTGAGCCCCGTGAGGAGGAACTTGTTGATGCTCATGTTGCTGGCTCGGGGAGGGAAGGAGTCTCTAGATCTGGAAGGCTCGTCGATCGTGCGGGATCGGCGAGGAAGAACGACTGCGTTGCTAGCGGGCTTGGAGGGACCGGTGGGTCCCGCACCAGTGGAGATTACCCCGCGAAAGGCTCTCTCGACTGAATTCGGAAGCGGAACGGCTCCGGGCCTCTCGCAGGGGTGAACCTGGGAAAGAACTACCATTCCCATCGGGGAATCCACAAGCATTCCGTGCCAGGATCGAGCCGCGCGAACGGGCCGAAAGCTGGCGCGAGACACGAGAAGAGTCACGATAGAACGGGGCCATGGCAGGAAGACGCATTTTGCCCCACGGCCACCGTGCGCGCAAGAGGAATCGCTCTTGTCCTAGCGACTTCCCTTCCGAAGACGGCATGCTGGGGTGGGATCGATGCGTGGAGCCGCCCTCCCCCGTCATTCCCTTCCCACACCCGGGGAACTCGTTTTCCCAGCTCAACGAAGCCGTTTTTCACTCTTTCGGAGCCACTGTGAGGCAACTCCCGCTCGTCCTACTCGTCGTCGTCCTGGCGCTTGGCCTAGGTTGGTATTTCGGCGCTCGCCAGGTGCAGCCGCCGGCTGTCCAGCCGACGGCGCAGGCCGGAGTCGACGGTGCCGACCTTTCGGACCCGCTCTCCGCTCTGGCCGAGACGCCGCGCCAGTCCGAGGACGCGCGCAAGCTCTTCGACGGACCGAAGCGCGCCAAGCGCGAGTTCAAGCAACCCGTGCTGGCCTTCGAGAACCACGATCGTGGGCTGCCGATTTCGGGCACCTGGATCGGCTATCCGTTCCTCCACGACTTCACGGGCGACGGCCGCGCCGATCTCGTCGCGAGCAATCGCGAGGAAGACGGCTACTCGGCTTGGGAGTCCGCGCCCGATGGATCGTGGACTCTGCGCATCGCGGGCCCGCCCGAACAAGACGGTGCCGGCCCCGGGCTCCCGCGCGACATGGCCTACGGCCCAGCCGCGGCGGCCGACGTGAATGGTGACGGCATCGACGATCTCGTGCTCTCCGCGCACACGGACGCGCTACGGCTCTACTTGAACGACGGCCAGATGCGCTGGACGCGGTCCTCGGGCAAGGTCGAGAGCGCGTTCCTCTTCCTCGACGCTGACACGGGCAATTTGAACGGCGATGCCCACGCGGACGTCGCATCGATCGCTCACTTCGAAGGCGGGGCCGTCATCTTCCTTGGCGACGGGAAGGGCAGCATGCGTCGACTGCCGGAATCAGCCGGCGTCCTGCCGGAGCGTTCAATGGGCAAGGACATCGAGCTCGCCGACCTGAACGGCGACGGTATCGACGACCTCGTGATCGGTTCGAACCAAGGCCTGAAGGCGATCCTCGTCCGCCCGGGCGAACCGCTCGGTTTCGAAGACATCTCCGCCGGTTTGCCCGTGCCGACGATCGGGAACACGATCTACAGCGTTGCGGTCGCGCAGTTTCTGCCGGGAAAACAGCCTCAAATTGTGGCCGCCATCATCACCAATCCCCAAGACAAGGGTGCGCAGCGCGATTATGTCGGTGTGTGGGCCTATGACGCCGCGAAGAAGTCATGGGCGCACGCGGACACGGGCCTGCCCCGTGATGAGCCCTATCGTTGTGCTGTGCCCGCGGACTTCGACAAGGACGGCGACATCGATCTCCTGACGATCAGTATCGACAGCGGCGCCGTGATCTATCTGAACGACGGGCAGGCGAACTTCACGGCGAAGGGCCGGCTCGAGGGTACCTACAACAAGGGCCGTGCGACGATCGGCGACGTGGACGGCGATGGATGGATGGACGTTGTCGTGGCGGTTCCCGCGACGAAGGACGACGCCGGCGCGGGCCGTCTGCGCTGCTATCGGAATCGCCCGGAGATCTGGCGCTGATTGCACCCGACCGACCCGCGAGTCGGCCGCCATGGCGGGACGTAGAGCGAGTGGACTCGCGCTGCGTCCAGCTCGACGTTGCGCACGCGAGCGGCGCGTCGATCGGATCGAACGACCGACCCGATCGCGTGCGAATCCGCAGTCACATCCGCCGTCGAGGCCGGACCGCTCGCGATTGCCGGATCATTCAGCCCTCACCGCGCATCGATCACCGCGCACGGCTCACCGCTGACCGCGCCTCAAGAAGCGCGCATCGCTGACCGCGCATCACTGACCGCGCGCAACGACCTCGCCGAAGCGCCCGCCGAGCACGGTGCCGGCCATCGTGACGTCCGCATCCAGCGCGTACTCTTGGCCACCGATCGCGCCGACGCCGCCACGCCAGACCTGAAGTCGCCCGACACCCGACCAGCGCGAACTCGCACCGGCGAGATCGGCGAAGCCGTCACCGTCGAGGTCGAGAGCCGAGATGGCCGAGCCAAAACCCTCGAGCAGTTCCCCTTCGCCGTGAAGGACCGCATGCGCCGCCGACACGGTGGTGTCGACGAAGTTCGGACCGCCGCGGAACACGAAGACCACTCCGTCGCGCGTCGCCAGCCCGGTGGCATCGGGGGCACCGACGAGGAGGTCCGCGACCGAGTCGCCGTCGAAGTCACCAGCGCGCAGCGCTGTGCCGATCGGACCCGAATTGGCCACACCGAGGACGACGATGTCCGCGGAGCGGACTTCGCCGCTCACGAGGTCCGCGCCACCGCGGAACACGTAGACGGCGCCGGAGTCGATCTCGCCCTCGTCGGCGTAGGGCGCTGACACGATCACGTCCGCTTGCCCATCTCCGTCGACGTCCGCGACGCACACGGCTTCACCGAGCCGGTCCCCGGCCGAAATCCCGTCGAGGAGGATCGGCGCCTGGGCCACGCTCGTCTGGACGAGGGCGGAACCGCCGCGCAACACGTAGACGCGACCGGCATCGTGACGCAGGACCACACCTTGCACGTCGACGCCCCCGGCACCGAGCACGATGTCGGTCGAGCCATCGCCGTCCACGTCGCCGCAAGCGATCCGGCCGCCCAGGCGGTCTCCCGCGAGGACGCCGTCGAGGGTGTGGTCGGCCTGATCGGCGCTGCGACTCGCGAGAGTCGCGCCGCCCAGGAACAGATAGGCGCAGCCGGCGTCGAGGCGCCCGGCGATGTCGTGCTTCGGCGCACCCGCGAGGATGTCACGGACCCCGTCTCCGTCCACGTCGCCGAGCTCGATCGCGCTGCCGAACTCGTCGCCGGGCACGAGCGTCGAACCCGTGAGCTTGACGCTCGCCGCTTGTGCGGGGAGGTTGGGGCCGGCCGCGATGGGTCCGCGGAACACATACACAGCGCCCGCATCGGGCGCGCCGACTCCATCGACCCGGTGCGCGCTCACGACGAGATCCGTCGTCTCGTCGCCGTCGACGTCGCCGACGCACACGCACGTGCCGAACGAATCGCCCGGCTTCTGCCCGATGAGCTTGAGGTCGGCGTCGGTCGCGTCGAGACCGTCGAGCTGGAACGACTGTTCACGGCCGAAGAACACGAACACCGCGCCCGCGTTGGCTCCGCCTTCCGGATCGGCGGGAGACGAGATCACGAGGTCGGCGAGTCCGTCTCCGTTCACGTCGCTCGTCGGCGGCGCCGGCGTGGCGTAGACGAATCCGAGCGCGAGACGGCCTTGGCCCTTCTCGTTCGTGACGACGATATCGACGGTCGATCCAGGGGCTCCGGCCGGCGAGAGGCACGTGATCGTCTGGTCGTCGATCGTGACGACGTTCGTGGCGGGGCGGCCACCGAACGTCACGGCGTTCTCCGTCGTGATCGAGAACTGGCGTCCGACGAGCGTGACCGCGGTGCCGCCGATGAAGGGTCCGGTGCCGGGGACCGCGCTGTGCACTTGGACGAGCGGTGCAGCGGAGGACCCACCACCGCCGCCGCCGCCACAAGCGGTCAGGCCGATGCCGGCCAGGCCGGCGAGAAGCCAGGCAGCCTGGTTCGGCCGGGCCTGGGGGAGATGACTTCGGTGGAGCTTCATCGTGAGGTCTTGGGCAAGGGTGCAGTGCGTGGGTCGAGGCCGTCCGGGACGCAGATCCGCGAGTCGCAGCGCAGAGATGGCGCACGAATCGTCGGTCGGGCCCGGTCGTCGGGGAAGCTCTGGAACCGTAGCACGGTCTCGCAGCAGGGGCCGGCGAGCGAATGCAGATTCCTATGCCTAGCCCGGTGTTTTTCCTAGTTCCAGGACGGACCTTCCACGCACACGTGGAATAGAATGCCGAATAAGCCGTGCGCTTTAGCTCACGGGTGCGGTCAAGGATCTTTCATCTACGCTTCGAGCGCAGACAGGTGCCGGGCCCGTACCCGCCCTGCGAGCCCAGGTGACGCCGGCGGGCGCCGGAGTCGACGCGCCTACTTCGCGGGCGGAGGAACGGCTGCGGTGTCGCGCTCGCGCTTCTTCGTCGCCGCGACGCGATAGCGGTCCTCGACCTGTTTGGGGTTCTTCCCGTGGCGCAAGGCCTCGGTGTAAGCCGCCAACGACGCGTCGTAATCGCCGAGCAGTAACCAAGCGTCCCCCACCGACTCGTGGAAGCGCCAATCCTCGGGCAGTTCGTCCTTCACCGCGATCAAGATGTCGAGCGCGCGCTCGACGGTCGCGCGATCGTTCGGAACGCTGTCGAGGATTGCGCGCGCGAGTTCGCGCTTGGCGTCAGCTCGCTTGGGCTCTGACTTCACGACCTCCTCGAGAGTCTGGATCGCTTCGGCGTGACGCTTCAGTTGCCCCAGGACGAGTGCGCGGTTGTATTGAACCGTCGTCTGCTTGGCGCCCACTTCGAGTGCCTCGTCGAAGGCGCGCAGCGCCGGTTCGAATTCACCTTGGCGACCGAGTGTCTCGCCGTAGAGCAGGGCGAGTTCGATCGACTTGTGACCGGCGGAACGCGCTTTCTCGAGGACCTCGCGCGCCTGGGCGGGCTGGGCCACCCGCAGGTAGAGACTCGCCAAGGGAGCATAGAGGGGCTCGGGGACCGGATCGGAATCCACCGCCCCGCGCAGGAGCAGGATCGCCTTGATCAGGTCCCCCTGCAGGCGCCGGACCTCCGCCATCCGCAGGAGTAAGTCGGGATCCGCTTGGCCCGGGACGACCTGGGCCTCGAGCACGGCATAGGCCGCCGGATAATCCTTGGCCTTCACCAGACGTTGGGCTTCGGCCCAGCGCCCCCCCGCGGCCGCGGGAGCCGGTTCCTTGGGATCACAGCTCGCAACGAGGAGGACGAGGAGGAGGCTCGAGAGGGCTGTTTGGGCGCGCATGGATGGGCAATTCCGGCCGTGCGGAGCGGCGCGAAGGAGTGCGGTTCGACGGGGAAGTATGCGCCCCAGAGCCCCCTCGGGCCAACGCTAGTGGCGATCCCGGATTGCCCCGTACGAACACCACGCTGCCGAATGAAACTAGGAATCCCCTTTTTTTCGCCGCAGGCATTGACGCCCCTTCACTCGGCGGCGAGACTGCGAAAACTCTTCCACGCGGAAGGGGTTTCTCCTCCCCGATCCGAGCGGCCACGCGCCGACGAGATCGGCCGCTCCACGACAGACACCCGTGACTCGCCCATGCACAACCAATCCCCTCTGCGCCGCTCGCTCTTCGCAAGCGCCGCCGCCGCGGCCCTCCTCGGGACCGTGGCGCTCGCGAACCAGACCCAGGTCAGCGACACGATTCCCCTGCAGCTGACGAACTGGACCGACACCCTGACGATCCCGAAGTTCGACACGTCCCAAGGCGTGCTGAACTCGGTCTCGATCCAGTTCGAGGGCTTCATCGAAGGACAGTTCTTCGTCCAGAACCGCTCGTCGAACCCGGCCACGGTCGTTGCGACGCTGAGCGGCACGATCACGCTCCAGGCGCCGAACGGCATCGACACGCTGGTCACGACATCGCCCTCGACACCGGTCACGGTGCCGCTGCTCCAGCCCTTCACCGGCCTGCCCGGGGACCCGTTCGTCTTCGCCCCGCCGACGGGCTTCACTTCGCCAGTGCTCTCGGACGGGGACGCCACGACCCAAGGTCTGCCGCCGGACTTGCCCTTCCTGACGCTCGCCGACTTCCAAGGTCCGGGCACGATCACGTTCCCCGCTGCTGCGTCCGGGTCGTCCACCTTCCTCGGGAACCAAGGCAACGAGGCTGGCGCGTTCTCGTTGCGGGCTGGCGCGCGGCTCATCGTGACCTACGACTTCACGCCGCCGAAGGAAGTGTGCGAGCCGGGCGCGCGCGATACCCCGGGCAGCCTGCTGCTCTTCCCGCGCTTCGACAACCGTCCGAACCGAGTCACGCTCGTGACGGTCACGAACACGAACTGCGACTTCGCCCAGGGCCC
>JAYTBY010000238.1:0-4206 GCA_043736755.1 Planctomycetota bacterium
ATGGTCCTGACGCACTCCACCCAACGCCTCGCGCTCGGCACGAGCGCGCCCGACTTCGCGCTCGTCGACACGGAAGGTCGCACGGTCCGGCGCACGGACTTCGCCGGCCAGCCGCTGCTCGTCGCGTTCATCTGCAACCACTGCCCGTTCGTGAAGCACATCCGCGACGGGCTGGCGCTGTTCGGACGCGACTACGGCTCGAAGGGCCTCGCGATCGTCGCCGTCAGCAGCAACGACGTGACGACGCACCCGGCGGACTCACCGGCGAAGATGCGCGAGGAAGCGCGCGCGGCTGGGTACACGTTCCCCTACGTGTTCGACGCGACGCAGAGCGTCGCGAAGGCGTACGGAGCAGCGTGCACGCCCGACTTCTTCCTCTTCGATGCCGCGCACGCGCTGGTCTACCGCGGCCGTTTCGACGCCGCGCGTCCGGAGCAACCGACGCCGGTGACGGGCTCGGACCTGCGCGCCGCGGCGGACGCGGTGCTCGAGGGCAAGCCGTACGTGGGGCCTCAACACGGGAGCCTGGGCTGCAACATCAAGTGGACACCGGGCCACGAGCCGGCTTGGTTCGCGCCGGCGGGCGTGCGGAAGTCGTGAGTCTCGCCCCATGAGCACATTCTCGATGATCGAATCGGTCGCGGTGATCGAGCGCACACCGTCGACGCTGCGCGCGCTGCTCGGCGGTTTGCCTGTCGCGTGGACGACGTGCAACGAAGGTCCGAACACGTGGTCCGCGTACGACGTCGTCGGTCACTTGATCCACGGTGAACACATGGATTGGCTGCCGCGATTGCGCCGGATTCGCGAGCACGGAACTGCGCTCGCGTTCGATCCGTTCGATCGATTCGCTCAGGAGCGCGAGAGCGCCGGGAAGTCGATGACGGACCTCCTCGACGAGTTCGAGAGCCTGCGCCGCGAGTCGATCGAGGCGTTGCGGGCCGAGCGACTCGAGGCACACGACATGAACCTACGCGGGAGGCACCCGGCGCTGGGCGAGGTCACGCTCCGCAACCTGCTCTCAACCTGGGTCGTCCACGATCTCGGTCACATCGCGCAGATCTCGCGTGTCATGGCGAAGCGCTACGCGGACGAAGTCGGACCGTGGCGCGAGTACTTGCCGGTGCTTTCCCGCTGAGCGCGAGGGAGGGCGGAGCACAGACTCGCGCCTGACTTCCCCCCCCCCCGATTCTCACGGAGCCCGGTGAAGCAGCCGTCAAACACCATTGGCCGGACACATGCGCTCACCTGGCCCGAAGGTGATTGAAGTTCTCGACATCTACACCACGCCGACCGAGCTCTACGAAGAGGTCTAGGTCCATCGTCAAGACGCGAAGGCCTGAGACCGCGGCGAGGGCGATTCCCGCATCGGTCAGACCAAGCCTTTCGAACACCGGAAGCCTAGTCGCCTCTCGACTGGGAATGTACCGCTCGTCGCAGACTTCGATCAGGGTGGCGAGCGCGGCACGCACACGGCGCCGATGATTCTCCCCGGCACCGCGGCAGAGATTGCTCACTTCCGCAAGCACTGCGGGCGTAGAGACGAGTACGTCCGCGGAGGAAAGCCAACGCTGCAGCAGAAAGTAGTCGTCCGGTGTGAACTCGCCTCGAGTCCTCCCAAATCGAGAGATGAGGTCGATGTCACACGAGCCGACGACCTTGAGCAGGAGCACATTGGCGTCGAGCAGGACAGGACCGGCATCGGACCCGATCATCGTGCAGGGTCAGATCCAGGAGTGCGAATCTCGATAGCACGCACCTCACCTGTTCCTGAATCGACGTTGACGACCTTGTAGACACGGTCGTGGGGCCGCACGCTGAACTTGGAGTTCAAACCGCGCAACACCCACGGCGGAGTGAAGCCTATCGTGACGTGCCAAACGCCCTCGTCCGAGCTGAGGCGGATCTCCTCGAGCATGAGGTCCGTGACTTGCTCACCTTGGTACAGCTCCGCCACGTACGACTTGGCGCAGTTGACGGCGTCCTTGAGTGTCAGTTTCGCAACCACGGCTACTCCCGAATCATAGCAGCCGCTTGTCCCGCAGCAGCTGCACGTCCGCCAGGATCGCCCCCGCCGTCTTCTGCATCTGCGCGCGTGCATCGAGGTCGAGCGGGATCTCGACGATGCGCTCCACGCCGTCCTTACCGAGGATCGCGGGCACGCCCATGTAGATCCCCTCGAAGCCGTACTGGCCGTTCAAGAAGCAAGCGCAGGGCAACATCCGCTTCTCGTCGTTCAGGATCGCCTTCGCCATCGCGACCGATGAACTCGCCGGCGCGTAGTAGGCGCTGCCGGTCTTGAGCAAGTTCACGATCTCCGCGCCGCCGCCCTTCGTGCGCGTCGCCATCGCCTCGATCTTCGCCTTGTCGACGAGGTCCTTCAGCTGCACACCGTTCACCGTGCAGTAATTCGGCACCGGCACCATCGAATCGCCGTGCGCGCCGAGCACCATCGCGCGCACGTCCTGCACGTTGGCCTTCGTCGCTTCGGCGATGAACCAGGAGAAGCGCGCGCTGTCGAGCACGCCGGCCATGCCGGTCACGCGCGCTCCCGGGAAACCCGTGCGCGCGCGCATCAGCGTCACCATGGAATCGAGCGGGTTCGTCACGACGATCACGTGAGCCTCGGGCGAACCGAGTCGCACATAGTCGGCGACGGTCGAGATGATCTTGGCGTTCGTCTCGAGCAAGTCGGAACGGCTCATGCCCGGCTTGCGCGGCAGGCCGGCCGTCATGATCACGATGTCGGAACCGTAGGTGTCCTTCGGATCGTTCGTGCCGATGACGCGGCCGCCGAAGTCCTCGACCGCGGCGCTCTGGTTCATGTCGAGCGCGATTCCTTGCGGGCGGCCCTCGACCACGTCGATGAGCACGATCTCCGCGGCCAAGTTCTTCATCGAGAGCAGGTGCGCACACGTGGAGCCCACGTAGCCCGCTCCCACCACCGTCACCTTGCGTTGCGCGATCGTCGACATCCGACGGACGCTAACCGCGGCCTGGGAGTCAGGGCAAGGGCGACGGCGTGCGGGAAGCCACCGAGGCCAGGACCGCGTGAACCGGGGCTCCAGGGCCCGGGAAGTGTTTGCGAGCGCTCTCCTCGCGGAGAGACGCGACTGGGTGTTCTCAGCGCGCCTTCTTGAAGGGGTTCTCGACCACGAGACCGTCGAACCGTTGACCGTCCTGCAGGTCCTCCGTGATGAGCCGCTTGCAGCCGGCGCGCAGCGCGGACTGGACGATCAACGCGTCCCAGAACGACAGTTGCCATCGCTGGCTCGCAGGCATTGCGTCGCGGATGATGCTCGTGTCGACCTGCACGATGGACAGGTCGAAGAAGGCTTGCACGGCTTCGTCGGCGCGCTCGGCGGGAAACGCACGCTTCAGTCGGCGCGTGACCGTCGCGTAGAGTTCCTGGAGCACCTGGGTGCTGAGCACGTAGGTCGGTCCATCCGTGCGCTCCACGATCTCGCGCGCGATGCGGTGCTTGCGCTCGTCGTCCACGTCGATGCAGTAGACGAGCACGTTCGTGTCGAGGAATGCGCGTTCAGTTGTCCTCGTAGAGGTCTTCGCGCTTCCACGTGCGACCGCCGGGGCCGCTGCCGGCGGTGGAGTCCTTGGTGAGGTCGAGGAACTTCTGGAAGGCCTTTTGCTGGGCATCCGGCCCAACATACTCAAGCAGATAGCGTGCGAGCACCGCATTGACCGAGGTCCCCTGCTCGAGCGCGCGCATGCGAGCGCGCTTCAGCGTTTCGTCGTCCACCGTGATCGTCAGGTTGGCCATGGCGTCCTCGCAGCCCCCAGAAACTCGTGCTCCACGGGATCAGTGTAGCACGGGTTCCGTGTGGACTGGATCGACCGTCCTCCCATCCTCCTTGCAGTTCGGAAGACGCTCGGCCGGCTCACGGGTCGCGGGCGACTTCGCGGTGTCACCGGAAGTCCTCAGGCCTCGGAGCCTTGCGACGACACGCAGGGTCGGGGACCTCCGGACCCGGACCCGTCGAAACTCCGACCGACTCGTGGCCGACCCCGCAGGCACACGCCCTTCCGTTCGCGCCCCCGCTTCGAAGGCTGGAGCCTCGCGGGCGCTCTCGAGCGCGTCGCCGGAGTCGCGCGGTGACCGAGCGAGATCCCCCACTCTCCAGGTCCTGGAGATAAGCTCGAAGGAGCCTTCCCGCCCGGCCCGAGCCCGAATCTGGCGTTCCGAGCGCG
>JAYTBY010000239.1:0-1898 GCA_043736755.1 Planctomycetota bacterium
ATCCTCGAGGAATTCGGACGGCTCACGCCGCCGGTGAAACACCCGACCGTGATCACGCATCCGGTCACGGGTCGGCGCGCGCTCTACGTGTCGCGCGGATTCACGGTCGGCATCGAGGGACTCGACCACGAGGAGAGTCGCATCGCGCTCGAAGCGCTGTTCGCGTTCATCGAATCGCCCGAGCACGTCTATCTGCAGCCGTGGGCAAAGGGCGACATCCTCCTGTGGGACAACCGCCAGGTGATCCACATGTCGTCGGGATCGCTGCAGGGTTCGCCGAGCATCAGCTACCGCATCGGTGTCTACGACGGATTGCCGTTCTACGCGGAAAAGACAGAGCGGAACGCCTCGTGAGCTTCGCACGCCGAGCGGTGAGCCCCGAGCTGCAAGCGCGCGTGCTCGCGCCGTACAAGCCGCACTGTCGCTATTTGTTGCGCTCCTTCGTCGAGATGCCGGAGCCCGGCGCCGACTACTTGGTGCGGCTGCACGGCGAGCTCAGCATTCCGAGTTCGTGCTACATCGACGAGACGGGTCACTTCAACTCGGTCGAATTCAACATCTGCTACAACCAGCTGATCTACACGCTGATGGCGCAGTGCGTGGAGAGTTCGATCCTGCCGGCGTTCAGCGAGATGACTCTGCAGGAGTACTTCGCGCGACAACTGCCCGACGTGCTGATCCACGAGTTCTCGAGCAAGTTCCGCCGCCCGCTCGACGCGCGTGCGTTCACGGGCACCGTTTCCATCGTCGAAGCGCAGGATCGGCGCAAGTTCATCGTCCTTTCGACGCACTGCGCGTTCGAGGACGGTCAAGGCGGCACCGCCCAAGGTGAAGTGTCGCTCGCGATCGTGAACCGCGAAGCGGCACTTCGGAACGGCGGCGCCGACGCGCGTTCCGCCGCGCGGGCGGAGCCGGGCTGAGCCATGAGCGCATCGGAGCCCACCGCTTCCGCTCGGGACGAGGCGTTCCTCGCGAGTTGGCGCACCGCCCCGGAGAGCACGCGCCGACGCGTCCTCAGCGACTTCTTGTGCCTCACGGTGTTCGAATTCCTCCCGTCGCGGCCTGACGCTCCGGTACGGCCCGAGGATCACTTCCTGGACCTCGGGTTCGATTCGCTCCTGGCGGTCGACTTCAAGTTGTTGCTCGAGGCGAAACTCGACTGCCAGCTCCAATCCACGGTGTTGTTCGACTGTCCGACGCCGGCGGCGCTCGTCGACTACTTGGCGCGCGTACTCGGTGACTCCGCGTCGAACGCGGCGGGGCTCGCGGCGAATCACGTGAAGCCCGCGGCGGATCGTCGTCTTCACGCGAATCCTGCGGCGCCCGAACTCGAGTCCCTCGGACGCGAAGCACTCCTCGCCCTCGCGACCCAACAGTCGGCGCGCCTCCGCACGCTCGAGGAAGCGCGCACCGAACCGATCGCCGTCGTGGGCATCGGCTGCCGCTTCCCCGGCGAGGCTTACGATCCCGAGCGCTTCTGGCGCATGGTGGAAACCGGCGTGGATGCGATCTCCGAGGTCCCCGCCGACCGCTGGGACGTCGATCGCTACTACGACGCGAACCCGGCGGCGCGCGGTCGCACGTACAGCCGTTGGGGTGGCTTCATCGAGGGCGTCGATCGCTTCGACGCACGCCTGTTCGGGATCTCGCCGCGCGAGGCGATCCAACTCGATCCGCAGCAGCGCGTGATCCTCGAAGTCGCCTGGGAAGCGCTCGAGGAAGGCGGCCTTTCGCCGCTCGATTTGCAGGACAGCGCGACCGGCGTGTTCATCGGGACGCGCGGTTCCGAGTACTTCCCGGCGAACGGTCGCGTCGATCCCGAGGACGCCGACACGTACTTCGCGACCGGCAATTCCCTGTCGACGTTGGCCGGACGTCTGTCGTACTTCTTCGGGTTC
>JAYTBY010000240.1:0-4204 GCA_043736755.1 Planctomycetota bacterium
GTCCTCGAGAGTCGAGACGTACGAGCGACCCGCGCGCACGTCCACCTCGACGTTCATCTCGCCGGTCGGACCGGCCGCGCCCTGCTCCGTGATGCGGTAGAGGACGGTCAGCACGTGATGGCCCGGCGTGAGCTCGACCGAGACCGGGTAGCCCTTGCCCCAACCGCGGAAGGTGTTCACGCCGTCGATCGCAGTGATCGAGAGATCGCGCTCGATGCCGAACATCACAGTCGTCTCGGACAGACCGAACACCGTCGCCTTGTTCTCGGGCGGAACGTCGAGCTTCAGCTTGTCGTTCTGCGTGATGCACGCGCTCGCCCCAAACGCCGTGAGTGCCAATGCCAAGATCCAAGTCTTCTTCATGTTGCTGCCTCAGAAGTCGCCATTCCGTGTCCGACCGGTCCGTCGAGCGCCGCGAGGTCGAAGAGCGACCAAATGCGCGGGTTCTTCACGGTCCGGTAGCCGATTGCTTGGTAGCTCGTCTCGGCGAACAACGAGAGCCATTCGCGCAGCTCGTGGAGCGGGACGATCTCGTCCGTGTCCATCTGAGCCGCGGCTTTGTACGGGTCCATGTCGCCTTCGATGCGCGCTTCCGTGTCGCGCATGCCGGCTTCGACTTTGGCGCGCTCTTCGGGATCGATCGCTGCGATCTGGAAGTCCTGGTCGAGCTTCGTGCGGAACGCCGCGATCGCGAGCGTGCGGCCTTCCATCACGGAAAGGCGCGCAATCGTGGTCGAAAGCTGCACGATGGGCTCGTAGGGGAGCCCGTTCAGAGCGTAGTAGCCCGCGCCCGACGCCTTGCGCAGGAGCACGGTGAACATGGGCACGCGGTTCGTGCTGTTGGCGTAGATCAAGCTCGATCCGTAGCCGAGCAGACCGAGTCGCTCGGCCTCGATGCCGATGTCGAAGCCCGACACGTCTTGCAGCCACACGATCGGAATGCCGTCCGCTTCGCATGCGCGACTGAAGGCCGCGACCTTGGCGATGCCTTCGCGATAGAGGATGCCGGCCGGCTTCTTCGCGCTCCTGTGTTCGGGGTCGTCGATGATGCCTTGGCGATTCGCGACCAGCCCCACGTAGAGACCGGCGATGCGTCCGACGCCGACCATCATCTCGACGCCGCGCTCGGGCCACAGCTCCCAGAAGAGGCTGTGATCGACGAGGCGCGCGACGACTTCGTCGGCGACGTACGTGTGACGGTGATCGGGCGGGAAGAATCCATCGAGCTCACTCGCCGGATGATGCGGCTCGGCCGCATCCGCGCCACCGCGGTAGTAGTCGGCGCCGCTGGAGGGCAAGCGCGCGATCTCCGCGCGAATCATCGCGAGTGCCGCTTCGTCGTCCGGCACGCGCACGTCCGCACAACCGGAGATGCCGACGTGCACTTCGGGTCCACCGATGTCTAGGCTCGAAAGCGACTGGCTCTTCGCGCCTTGGATCAACGCCGCGCCGGCGATGACCATGTACGCGCTCTCGGTCATCACGACGCGGTCGCTGATGATCGGCATGTAGCCGCCGCCCGCGATGCAGTCGCCGAAGACGCCCGCGATCTGCGGCACGCCCGCCGCGCTGAGCAGCGCGTTCTTCTGGAAGATGTGGCCCGCGCCGGTCAGTCCCGGGAACGATTGCGATTGCTCGGGCAAGTAGAGCCCCGAGCAATCGACGAGGTAGACGACGGGCAGCCGCAATCGAAGCGCCATCTCCTGCGCGCGCTGGATCTTCTCCGGCGTGCGCGGCCACCACGATCCCGACGCGACCGTGTTGTCGTTCGCGATGACGACCGTCCAACGATCGTGAATGCGCACGAACGACGTGATGACGCCGGCGGCAGGGGACTCGAGCTTGCCGAACTTGCGTCCGTGGTTGACGAACGTGCCGACCTCGAACGTCTTCGTCCCGGCGTCCTTCAATCGATCGACGCGCTCGCGACCGGAGAGCTTCTTCTTCTGGTGGACGCGCGCGAGGTATTCGGGCCCCCAACCGTCCGCGACCTTCGCGCGACGCTCCGCGAGCACGCCGTCGCGCTCACGCATCGCCGCGCGATTCTTCGCGAACGACGCGTCGTCGAGGAACGCGTCGCGCGGGCGACCGATGGGGCTGAGGGGGACTTTGGCCATGTGGGGAGGACGGCGGAGTTTGTGCATTCCGCGAGGGCGATTCCACACAGCGAATGACGGGTTCCAAGCGCTTGCTCGTGCACTCTGACCCCATCCACGAACCTGCTACGATCCTCTCCATGGCACGACGACCCACGAAGAAGGCAGCCCCGCGCGAGTTCGACGTGCTGATCGAGCGCGACGCAGAAGGGTGGCTGGTCGGCACCGTCCCGGCCCTCCGGGGCTGCCATACCCAAGCGAAGTCCCTCGACGAGCTGATGATCCGGGTTCGAGAGGCGATCCAGCTCTGTCTGGAAGTCGAGGGCGTTCCGACAGTGCAGCTGGACTTCGTCGGCGTGCAGCGCATCCGCGTCGCCTGATGCCGAGAGCCCCCCGATTGACCGGCCGTGAGGTGATCGCCGCCCTTCGGAAGCTCGGATTCGCGGTGATCCGCGTCAAAGGTAGCCACCACTTCGTGCGTCATCCGGATGGCCGAACCACGGTCGTGCCGGCCCACCGAGGCGAAGTCCTCGGTACCGGGCTCCTGACGAGCATCGCACGCGACTGCGAAATCGACGTCGCGGCTTTCCGCGGCTCAGATTGAGCTGACCGTGGTTCGCGCCCCGACCAGGGGTGGATCAGGCTCGAAAGGCGGCGAGTTGCTCGGGCCGGCCGACAGCAAGGCGGCGCACCCACGGGGCGGAAGTCTCCTCTGCCAGGGAGAACCACAGCGGGCGCGAATTGGATCCGGACAGGGCCGAGAGGTGACCCAGACGCGCGAACCTCGCGCCGGCTCGAAGCCGACGCGAGGTCCCAAGCTCAACCGGATCCGCCGTGCGTATCCTCCCGAATCAAGTTCGACTCGAGCCGGTGGGGCGCCCGATGCGCGGTATCCGAGGTCTCCACTCTCGTCCCGCGTGAACTCACGGACACCAGTAGATCCTGAGCCCGTTCGTCAGGTTGAACGTCGCGACCGTGCAGAAGGCCGGGTTCGAGTTGCGGTACCAGACTTGGTATTGCCGCTCACCACCCGTAATCGGCAGCGATCCTTGGAGGCCCAAGGTCCCGGGCACGGTCGGGAACGAGATCGCGTTCCCGCTCGCCACGCCGGTGTCGATCCGGATGATCGAGCCGCCCGCGCAGCGCAGACCGTCGCCGAAAACGGTGCCCAGACCGCCGCCGGATTGCGTCGTGCCTTGGAAGAGCAAGGCGCTCGAGTTCGGCAGGTTCGTCGCTGTCAGCACGACCGTATCGCACCCGATTCGCGCGATGCCGGTCCCGTTGAGACTTCCGCCCTCGGCGAAGAGTGAGTTGGGACAGCCCGAGAACCCGCTCGCGCTGCCAATGCCGCACGGGCACGCGCTGGCGGTCCCGAAGCAGTAGCGCGTCATCTCCGGCATCAGCGTGCCGGCCTGCGCCTCGAACGCACCGAGGTCGCAGTTGCCAAACCGCGGGAACACGCGCTGGTCCGAGGAGAGTGCGATCCCCGCGACCGTGGTGCAGTCGCCCGCGTCGATCGCCAGCGAGCAACCGAGCAGCGCGTGCGTCTCGGTCGAGCCGCCGTTCCAAGAGAGCGGGCCGAGCAGCGGATTCAGCGGCTGGAACGTCGTCCCGCTGAAGCAACCCGGTCCGAAGTTGCACGTTCCGTCGCTGTCGAAGTTCATGCCCGCCGGGAGCGGCACGATCACGCCGCAGTTCCGCGCTTGGCCGTTGGTCAGGATGTTGTCGAAAAGCAGCGAGGTCTTCACGACCGGAGCTGCGCCCGAGCCCGGGTCCGTGAAGATCCCGGCGCCGTCGATCTGTGCCGTATTCAAGACGATCGTGCAGGCGCTGATCTCGAGCGGTCCCGGTCCGGCGCTGTGGATCCCGCCGCCCGAGCCGGTGGGCGCGCGGTTCCCGCTGAGCGTGCACAGGTTCATGACGGCCGGCAACGGGACCGACGAGAAGTGATAGAGCGCTCCGCCGCCCGCTCCGTTGCCCTCGTTCCCTGCGAACGTCGAGCGCTCGACGATCATGGTGCCTGCGTTAGAGATCCCGCCGCCGAAGAACGTCGCGCGGTTGTTGCGGAAGGTGGTGGAGCGCGCCTCGAGGTTGCCCGCACCGCCGAT
>JAYTBY010000241.1:0-1895 GCA_043736755.1 Planctomycetota bacterium
TACTCGACGACGCACGGGTGCTGGAAGATTTCGAGCCGTCTCGAGCCCGAGTTCACGACTGCTGCGGAGATGTTTCGCGACGCGGGCTACGACACGGCGATGGTCGCGTGCCACATCTTCCTCAGCGCGCAGTACGGATTGCAGCAGGGATTCACGCACGTCGACGACGAACTCGTGCGTCCGCCGTCCGACGCCGCGTCGGCGATCAGCTCGCCGGGCGTGACCCAGCGCGGTGTGAAGTTCCTCGAGCGGAAAGCCGCGTCGAAGGACGAAGCGCCGTGGTTCCTTTGGCTCCACTACTTCGATCCGCACGACACGTACCTCGCGCACGAGGGTTTCTCGGAAACGTTCGGGACCATGGCGGAAATGGATCTCTACGACGGCGAGATCGCGTTCACGGATCACTACGTGGGCCGGGTGCTCGCGCGGCTCGCGGAACTTGGCCTCGACGACGACACGATCGTCGTCTTGACGTCGGACCACGGCGAAGAGTTCGGCGAGCACGGGTTCCAACGTCACGGGTATTCGCTGTACCAGGAGGCCGTGCGCATCCCGCTCGTCGTGCGCGTGCCGAACGCCGCGCCCCGTCGCATTGCGGATGTCGTGTCGAACGTGGATCTCTTGCCGACGTTGGCGCGGCTGTGCGGAGTGAGCATCGGGAAGATCGCGGGAGCCTCGTGCGAACACGAAATGGAAGGACAGGACCTCAGCAGTGCGATTCGGTCCGGGGCCGCGATCGCTCCCGCTCCGGCGTTGAGTGAGGTGCGTTGGCACGACGGTCAGGACCTGCGCGCGATGCGGGACGGCGCGTGGAAGCTCGTCGAGGACCAGAGTGAGGGTCAGAAACAGAATCAGACCGCGCTCTACGACCTCGCGACGGATCCGCGCGAGAAGACGGACCTGCGTGCGCAGGAGAACGCGCGCTTCGAAGCCCTGCGCGACTTGGTTTTGCACCGCATCGCTCGCTCGATCCAGTGGGCCGGTTGCTATCCGCTCGTCGAGCCGTACGTCCCGACCGCGGGGGACATGCAGCGCCTCGAGGACCTCGGTTACGCCGGTGGAGATGTTCCCGGCGAGGAGCGCAAGTAGTGCGTGCCGTGCTCGCCTCGATCCTCGCGCTCACGCTCGTCGCTTGCGGCGACGACGTGCGCCGCACGCACTTCGCGAACGGCACGCCGTGGTCGGAGATCCACTACTCGAACGGCAAGCCGAACGGTGCCGTGATCACGTGGCACGAGAACGGGAAGAAGGCTCGCGAGGGGAGTCACGTCGACGGCTTCCAGCACGGTGAGTGGCGGACGTGGGGCGAGGACGGGACGTTGCTCCTCGATGCCGTCTTCGACCGCGGCCGAGCCGATGGTCCGTGGAGGGAATGGTGGCCGAACGGGAAGCCGAAATTCGCCGGCACGTATCGCGCGGGTCGGCCCGACGGAGCGTGGATCGAGTTCTGGGATGACGGCGCGCGCGCGATCGAAGCGGCGTATTCCGGCGGCAAACCGCACGGCGACACGCGGCTCTACGGGCGCGACGGGAAGCTCGTGGCGACCGACACCTACGCCGACGGCAAGTTCGTGAAGCGGCAGCGCGCGGGTTCGTGACGCGCTGCGAGCGCGTATAGGAATCGGGCCTACTTGCTCGCAGAACCTGGTGTTGCCGCTGCACGGCGCTCTGCCCGTGAGTTCTCCGCGGGCTCGTTGCGCGGGCGAATCGGTGTGCGAATCCCAGCGTGAAGCGTGCACGCGGCGGCGAAGTGTTCGAGACTCCGCGTCCACCATGAACGCCGATTCCATGACCGCCACGTTCGTCCGCGACCTGAATCACGAGTACGCGCGCATCCACACAGCGAAAGAGGACGTCTTCTGGACGTCCTACATGGGCAACGCGGACGACGCGGG
>JAYTBY010000242.1:0-4199 GCA_043736755.1 Planctomycetota bacterium
ACGGGCTCGATCGGCACTGCGCGAGGACCTGTGACGTCGCGACCGTGCATGCTGTTCCGTGAGGTCGTGAAGCGGGAGGGGACGGCGATCCGGGCCTGAGTCGTGTCGCACACCGTTCCCACTCGCGAGGTCGCTTTCGGACTGGCCGTCATCGGCTTCTGTATCGCGGCGTTCTTCGGATGGATCGCGATCACCGCCGGAACGCTGTCGTCGTGGCCCGATCAGGAGAGTCCGCACTTCGTGCTGGCGGCCGGTTCCCAAGGGTCGTGGGAGCCACGTTGGGAGCCGACGATCCGGCGTCATCGGGATCGCGTGCTCGTGCTGCGCTACGTCGGAACGGATGCCGAATCGCGACCGCGCGAACTCGACCTCCTCGTGCGCGTCGAACCTCACGACGCGCTCCACGATTCGTCTCGCGAGCAAGCCGACGGCGAAGGCTGGATCCGTCACGCGATCCAGCATCCCGGCATCTTGGGTATCGCCGAGCCGGCGCTCGTGCGTCGCATTGAGTGGAAGATCGGGAACGTGCAGCCGTCCACGCCGCCGTTCCAGGCCAAGTTCTGCGTGCACGGCGATCCGGATCCGGAGCACCCGGTGATCTGGCCGTTCGCCGCCTTCGTTTCGCTGTTGGCATTGAGCATCTCGAGCGTGCTCATGGCGTGGGCGCGGAAGTCTGGAAGCCGAACGAGACGCGCGACCTTCGACCTGATCTGAGTTCTCGCGCGCCGCGTCGATTTCGGCAGGAGGGAGGCCCGCATCGAGCCGCTAGGATCCGCGCGTCCGTATCGCGGCCGAGCAAGGGCGCCGAAAGCTGCTGCATGACTTCGCTCTACCTCGCACTCGATCAAGGCGGCTCCACGAGTCGTGCGCTCGTCTTCGACCGCGCCGGCCTCGTCGTCGCGAAGGCCGCGGTCGACGTCGCTACCACGCGACCCGCTCCCGATCGCGTCGAGCAGGATCCCGAGGACCTCGTGAAATCGCTGCGGCGCGCGATCCGCGACGTCGTGAAGCAACTCGGTCGGCGTTCGAGCGAGCTCGCGTGCGCGGGTCTCGCGACGCAGCGCTCGAGCATCGCCGCGTGGGACCGCGCGAGCGGCTGCGCGCTGTCGCCCATCCTCTCGTGGCAGGATCGGCGCGCGGCGTCGCGGCTCGACGGCCTCGAAGGGCAGGCCGAGCGCGTGCGCACGCTCACGGGTCTGCGCCTCTCGCCCCACTACGGCGCGACGAAGCTCGCGTGGCTCCTCGACCACGAACCGCGCGTCCGGGCGGCGTTTCAGGCCGGAAATCTGGCCTTCGGACCGCTCGCGGCGTTCCTCGTCCACCGTCTGTGCGACGAGCGGCCGCACGTGGTCGATGCGGCCAACGCTGCGCGCACGTTGCTGCTCGACGTCACGACGTGCGCGTGGTCGAGCGAACTCCTCGATCTCTTCGGCGTGCCGGTCACGGCGTTGCCGCAAGTCGTCGCGACGCGCGCGGAGTTCGGGACCATCGACCTCGGCCCGCGGAAGATCCCGCTCGTCGTCGTGACAGGGGACCAGAGCGCCGCGTTCTTCGCGAGCGGCGAGCCCGATCCCGACGTCGCGTCGATCACGTTCGGGACGGGCGCGTTCGTGTTGCGCGCTGTCCGTGGTGGAGTACCGGATGCGCCGGGATTGCTCGCGACGTTCGTTCATCGCGAGGGCGATGTGTCGACATTCGCGCTGGAAGGAACTGTGAATGGAGCTGGATCCGCGCTGGCCGCCGTCGTCACCGAACTCGGCGTGCGCGACAGCGAACTCGATCTCGAGCGCGACCTCGAACTCGTGCGCGAGCCGCCGCTCTATCTGAACGGCGTCGGCGGCCTGGCGGCGCCGTTCTGGCGCAGCGACTTCGCATCACGCTTCGTGGGGGAGGGCAATGCCAGCGCGAAGCTCGTCGCGGTCCTCGAGAGCGTCGTGTTCCTCGTGGCGGAGATCCTCGATGTCCTGGAGCACGCAGCGGGTCGTCCGAGTCGATTGCGCGTCGGCGGTGGGCTCGCGCAAATCGACGGATTGTGCGCGCGGCTCGCCTCCGTCACGGGCCTCCGCGTCGAGCGTCACGACGAGGTCGAGACGACGGCGCTCGGCCTCGCGCGGCTGCTCGGCGCGCGGCCGGGGGCTCCCGAGTTGGAGGAGTTCGACCCTGACGTGGATCCGGCGCTGCTCGCGCGCCGCGCGCGTTGGCGCGCCGAACTCGAGCGGGACCTCGCGGCTCGAACTTGATTGGGCAGAGCTTCGTCACGATGGGTTCGTCCGCCCGCAGATCGACGCCAATCGAGTACTCCGGAACATGATTCGGTAGGAGATGCAGAAGGATGTGCCGGGACTACTGAATGGCCTGATGCGCTGCGAGGGCGAGCTGGATCGGTGGATGGTGGGATCGGCCTCTCTGCTGCGAATCCTCCGGGCGTCGGCACGCATTCTCGAGCGCGTTGGCCCCGACAAATCGGCCGTGACCCAGCGCTTGCCGACTCACGAGACCACGCCATCGACAGGACCGTCGAACTCGAATGCGCGCACCATGTCGCGCAGGCGCATCTCGCGAGCTGGCATCACGAGTTCAGCGTGAAGCCAGGCTCCGGCTCGAGGGTCAGCTCGTCCGTCCGCGCGATGCGCGTGCGCTTCGGCAGATGCGGCAGCAGTCGTTCGACGACGCGCTCCGACGTCGCGCGATAACCCGTCAATTTGCCGCCGTAGATCGCGACGAGGCTCGGGCGCGCCTCGTCGTCGACGACGAGCGTCGTCTCGCGCGGCTTGTCGAATGCGCGACCTTCGCCGCGCGGTAACACGCGCAGGCCGGACCACGACGCGAGGATCTTCGTCGAACGGCGCGGGAAGTAGTGCGTGTAGGTCTCGAGCAAGTACTCGATCTCCGACGCGAGCGGCACAACGCGCGCCGGATCGCCCGTGTACGGCGTCTCCGTCGTCCCGACCATCGTGCGACCCTTCCAGGGAATCGCGAACACGGCGCGACGATCGCGCGGCGCTTCGACGTAGTAGATGCCGCGGTCGAGCGCGCCTTCGAGTTCGAGATGGGCTCCCGCGACGAGGTCCACGGCGAAACCCGGCGGCTTGGGCTCGATGCGTGTGCGCACGGATTCGATCCACGGTCCGGCGGCGTTCACGATGACGCGTGCGTGTGTGCGTCGCGTGTCGGCGCCTTCGCGCCAGCGCAACTCCCAGCCGTCCACCTTGCGGTCCGCACCCTCGAAAACAGCAGGAATGCGGGCTTCGGCGCCCAGTTGGAGCGCGCTGCGCAGCACGGCGCGCGACAACGCCGCGTCATCCGTTTGGCCGTCGAAGTAGCGGAACACCTCTTCGAGGTCGCGCGTGTCGAGGCCGTCGAGTGCAGCCCATTCCTCGCGCGGGATTCGTGCGAACAGTGCCTCGCGGCGCAGGTTCCCGAGCAAGGCATAGAGGCCGAGCCCCGCGCGAATCGTGCGTGGACGTCGCGTCGTCGTCGGGTAGATCGGGATCAGGAACGGGACGACGCGCACGAGCTTCGGCGCGATGCGCAGGAGGGTCGTGCGTTCACGCAGCGACTCGCGCACCAGTGCGAGTTGCGCGCTCTCTAGGTAGCGCAGTCCGCCGTGGATCAGCTTGCTCGATCGGCTCGACGTGCCCGCAGCGATGGCGCGCTCCTCGAGCAGTACACACGAGAGGCCCGCCGCCGCCGCCGCTTGGAGCACGCCGACGCCGTGGATCCCGCCGCCGATCACGGCGAGATCGAAGCGATCGGTGCCGGCCGGAGCGGAAGGTGTCACAGCGCGCTACCGGGCCTCAACGCAGCGAGCATGTCGCCGATCTCGAACGTTTCGACGAGCTCGACCCCGCGCCGCGCGAGTGCGCGCGCGACCGCAGGATCCGCGACCTCGTACACCGCGATGCGCGTGCCCGGCACGCGCAACTCACCGTCTTTCGGAAGACCGTCGAGATCGAAGAACAGGTATTCGGGATCGATCTCGGGGAGCAGTTGGTTCGCGCGCTCGTCCCATGTGTCGAAGACGGCGCCCAACGGAATCGGATGCGCGCGTCGCGCCGCCGCGAGAAACTCCAGGCTGAAGCTGATCAACGCGCACTGGTGGATCGCGGCGTCGATCGCGGGCAGCACGCGCTCGAGGATGCGCTCGCGGCCGAAGTGTTCGATGGCGACGCGCTTGATCTCGACGAACGCGCGCACGT
>JAYTBY010000243.1:0-4197 GCA_043736755.1 Planctomycetota bacterium
CGGCGCTTCTTCTTCGAGGCCGTGTAGTTCGTGACCATCGAGTCGATGGTCCCCGCCGTCACGCCGACGAAGAGCAGCGGCGCGGGAAGTCGCAACCAACCGGAGCCATCCGGCTCGAGATCGGGTGCATCGAGGATCCCGACGCGCCAACCGCGCGCTTCGAGGACGCGACCGATGACCGCTGCACCGAACGACGGATGGTCGACGTAGCCATCGCCCGTCACGAGCACGATGTCGAGCTCGGCCCAGCCGCGTAGGCGCATCTCGCCCCGAGTGCGCGGCAGGAATCGTGCGAGGTCGGCGTTCATGGGCTGGATGCGAGACTCGAAGTCACGCGCGCGGCGAGAGAGATCCTCGTCACTCGAGATCGACAGCACCAACTCGGGCGGAAGGGGTCAGCGCCAAACGGCCTCCGATCCGGCGGACGTAGGCACGGACTCCGAGCGCGAACGGTGCCGCGGGAGACCTGACCCCAGCCGGCCCCTCGTTGCCCGGCGGGCTCAGAAGCGCCCGGCTGGCTCAGAAGCTGCCGTGACGGCGGCGCTGACGGCGGTTCGTCTTCCGACCGCCCTTCGTCTGCTGCCGCGTGCGGTAGCCGGTCTTCTTTTTGTGCTTGGCGCTGCTCGAACGGATCTTGGTGTGCATGGCGAGGTTCCGACCAGTCCGGTCGAGCCGCGGAGTGTAGCCAGACCCGCACCCTCCCGTCAGGGCAATTCCAGCGACCGTCTTCGGGACCGCGGTGCGTTTCGAACCCGTCCCCTGTGTCTGGGGCTCGACAGCCCCGCGGACGCACCCCCGGCCGAGGCCGGGGGTGCTCCATCTTTCGGAGACGACCTAGATCTGCCAGGTCGCCTGCAAACCGTTCGACAGGTTGAACGTGTCGCTCGTGCAGAACGCGGCCGCGTTGCGGTACCAGATCTGGTACGTGCGCACGTTTCCGGCGGCATTCGCGCCGCGAACCGACACGGACTGGTCGCCACCAACCGGGTACTGGGACGCGCCGCCGGCATTGATCTTCGTGCCCAGGCGGATCGTCGATCCCCCAGCGCAACGCAGGCCGTCGCCGAAGACCGAGCCCAGTCCGCCGTTCTGTTGCGCCGTGCCTTGGAAGTAGAGCGCGGAGCTGTTCGGCATCCCCGAACCGATCAGGACAAGTGTGTCCGCGGCGATGCTGGGCGACCCGCTCGAACCGAGGTTCGCGCCGTTCGCGTTCACCGAACTCGCGCAACCGTTACCGGCCAGTCCGGAGTTCGCGCACGGACACGCCGTGCCGCCCGTGCCGAAGCAGAACGCGGTGATGGGCGAACCCGACGCGCTCGGAACTTCCGCCGCGACCGAAGCTGCCGTCGGCGAGCCCGGCTTGAAGTACGTGAGCGTCACGTTCCCGCTCTGCGGCGCGACGTTCGCGTCGAAGCGGAAGTTGTAGAGCGTGCCCCAGCGGATCGCGTTGGCATTGGCGTTCTGCGCGAAGGTCTGCGTCGACCACGTGACCGCGCCGCCGCTCTGGACCGCAGTCCAATCGGTCGTCGCGTACGGCTCACCCGAGTGGTGGTGCACGTCCTTGAAGCCGATGTTCGTGACGGTGATACCGGCGCCGACGGGCACGCTGAACTGATTCGCGGCGCGGTCCGAGTTCATGTTGTAGGCCGCGTACTCGTAGTGCCACGTGCCGTTGCCGTTGTTCGTCGCACGACTGCCGACGATGAACAGCCCATCGGCCTGCACGTTCGTGAGCACCACGGCGGGATCCGCCGCTTGCCACGCGCGGATCGCCGGTTGACGACGCGTCGTCGCGCCGCTGAGCGTCAAACTCCAGCCGCTCGAGAACGAGCCGACCGTGATCGGACGCCACGACGTGTTGTTGTTCTGGTTCCCCGCGGCGGCGTCGTCGGGCGCGACGTAGTGACCTTCCGCGTACCACGTCGCACCGGCGTTCAACGCCGGATCGAGGTCCGCATTTGCGATCTGCACGCGCTTGAAAACGTTGTCGCCTGACGTGCCTTGCGTCGTGTACGGATACGGGAACGCACCGGTCGCGGGGTTCACTTCCGAGCGCGGCCCGAGACCGCCTTGGCTGCCGGAACCGGCCTGATTTCCGTTCAATTGTGCGTCGTACGGATCGGAGCAACCGACGCCGAGCACGGAGCCACCGCCCGGGTTCTGACACGTGCAGCACAAGCTCTGATTGAGCGCGAGGAAGCCGTGCTTCAGCCAACCGAGTCCGACTTGCTCGAAGCGCCCGTTCTTCAGGCGATAGGCGTTTTGCCCGATGACCGGGTGTTGGTTCGTGGTCGCGACCCAGGACAGTCCCGCAGTGCCGACGTTGCACGAATCCGTGCCGATCGAATAGCCGCACGTCGCGCCGACGAGACCCCATTTGAAGACCGCGGTGAGGTCGCCGACGATCACGTCGGGGCCCGTGCTCGGCGGAGTGCAATCGTCGCCGCCACCGCCGCCGGTCGAGATCACGAAGTTGCCCGCGCCGCCCGCCGCTCCAGGGTAGACGCCCAGGCGGAGCGTGTAAGTCTGACCGGCCGTCGCATTGACCGAGATCGACGTCTGCAACTGGCACGAGTCGTCCTGACACGCGATCGCCGCGCCGACCGGGCACGTGATCCCGCCGTAGAGCGCAAGCTTCGTGTCGACCGCCGTCGCAGTGCACGTCGAGATCGTGTGCGCACCCGTCGCACCCGCCGTCCAGCGGAACCAAACGTCCCGCTCGATCTGGGTCAAGTTGAAGAAGTTGCACAGCACGTCAGCGACGCCGTCCGTCGTCGCAGCCGCGTTGTCGAACGCGAACGTGCCGACGCCGTTGATCACCGTCGCTGTAGCGCAGGCATCGTTGGGCGGAGCACCGCCGCCACTGCCCGTTTGGGTGACGATGATCTGTCCCGCGCCGCCGAGCGTGCCGGGATAGTTGCCGACGCGGATCAAGTACTGGCTTCCGTTCGTGCACGCGAACGTGACCGTCGATTGGAGGCCACACGTGTCGTCGTCGCAGTCGAGCGGCGTGCCGGGCGGACAGGTGACACCCGCGTAGGCCGCGATCTTCGAGTCGATCGACGTCGCGCCACAGTTCGTCACCGTCACCGTGCCCGTGAGCGTTGCTGTCCAGCGAAACCAGACATCGAGGACGATCTGGTTCTGACCGGAAAAGTTGCAGGCCGTACTCGTGGGACCATCGGTCGTCGCCGCTTGGTTCACGAAGTTGACCGTGACGTTGCCCGAGATGGCTTGTGCCGAGGCGCAAGCGTCCGCGCCCTGCGCGCGAGCAACGGCACCGAGGAGGAGAAGTGCGACGGAACCGGCCCCGAGGCGCCGGAATAGTGTCGATTGCATGGCTTGGAACGGTCGTGTCGACCGCAGTGAGGGGTGGCGCGAGCCGACCCCAAGCCTACCCTGCGCTTACACGCGCGCCAGCAGGTGCTGAAGCGATCGCGCTCGGGATTCGAGGCGTGGGCAACCTGGGACAGGGGTAGCACGCTCGACCGGGCACATCCGTGTGACTCCCGCGCGCCGTCGGCCCGGCTCCACCCCGCTCATCCCCCGCCGGCCGCAGCGCCGAACGGTCCGATCATCTTCGCGGGCACGACGGCCTTGTCGAACTCCGCGCCGCTCATGAGGCCGAGCTCGAGCACGGTCTCCTTCAAGGTCTTCCCCTCCAGATAGGCCTTCTTCGCGACCTTGGCCGCGTTGTCGTAGCCGATCGAGCGATTCAGCGCTGTCACGAGCATCAACGACTGACGCATCAACACCTCGATGCGCGCACGATCGATCTCGAGCCCATCGATGCACTTCGTGCGGAAACTCGTCGACGCATCGCTGATCAGCGCAATCGACTCGAGCACGTTGTGCACGATGACCGGCTTGTAGACGTTGAGCTCGAAATTGCCCTGCGATCCGGCGATTCCTACGACCGTGTCGTTCCCCATCACTTGCGCGCACACCATGGTCAGCGCTTCGCACTGCGTCGGGTTCACCTTGCCCGGCATGATCGAACTACCCGGCTCGTTCTGCGGCAATTTCAGCTCGCCGATGCCGCACCGCGGACCGGATCCGAGCCAACGCACGTCGTTCGCGATCTTCATCAGCGCGACGGCCGTCGTCTTCAGCGCGCCCGAGAGGAAGACGAGCGCGTCGTGACCAGCGAGCGCGCTGAACTTGTTCGGTGCCGTGACGAACGGCAGGTCCGTTTCG
>JAYTBY010000244.1:0-1891 GCA_043736755.1 Planctomycetota bacterium
CCTACCGACGACGACCGGGGAGATCATGCCCGAGAGTGTCACTCAAGCCCACGCCGCGCTGGGGCTCCAAGGGACGAATCGGAGCCTAATGGCATTGGCGCTGGGGCTCCAAGGGACGAATCGGAGCCTAATGGCATTGCGCCCCTACCGGGGTCGCTTGGAGTTCAAGCCGCGACCACGCCCCCACCTTCGGCGCGTGCTTCGAGGAACGCGCGGCGCGCGCGGCCGAACAGGTCCTCGCGACGCTTCACCTCGGGGTGCGGGCACGTGCTGATCCCGACCGAGATCGCGATCGGATCGCCGACGAAGTCCTTGAGGCCGCGCTGCTGCGCCGCTTCGCCCACGCGTCGTGCCATCGTCGCGGCTCCTTCGGGGCCCGTGTTCGGCAGAAGAAAGAGGAACGACGTCTCGTCGAAGCGACCGAGCACGTCCGTGTCGCGCGACGTCTCCAGGAAGATCGCGGCGAGTTCGCGCAAGACCGGCTCCGGGACGGAGCCTTCGTAGCCGAGCAACACGCACGAGAGCGGCGATCCGAACCGTGTCGCGCGCTTGTACTCCTCGTCGAGCTTGTAGGAGAGGAACGCGAAGTTGAAGAGACCTGTCTCGCGGTCTGTCAGCACCGCGACGAGGCTGTCTTCGGGCTTGCCGGCCAGCGTCTGCAACAACTCTTCGGGAGCAAGACCCGCGCCCTGCTTGCCGCGCGCTTCGTTGGGCAACGCAGGTCGAGGGCCCCCGGCGCGCGACAGCGCCTCGCGCAACTTGCTCGGCACGATCGGTCGTTGCAGGACGCCGGTCGCGCCGCAAAAGCGCGCGATCGGCTCGGCCAACGCGTTGCCCTGCTCCACGATGACGAACGTGCGCGCACGCGTCCGACCGGCGATGCGTCGCGCGCCCTCGTACACGTTCATGCCGCGCGCCCAGGCGTCGAGCAGGATGACATCGCCGACGACCGGCGCCGCGCGCAGGAGTTCGTCGACCGTCGCGCGTGCTCCGACCTCGAAGCCCTCGAGCGCTGACGCGGCCGCGCGCGCCGAGGCGAGCAGGGATTCGTCGGTCGTCACGACGTGAATCGTTCGCAGTCCATCGCCCATCGTCAGCTCTCCGGTCAGTCGGGGGTACTCGCCGGTCGCGAGAAGCGTGGATCGTCACGTCCACACGGTGATCGTTCAACGATTCAGTGATCAGGATCCGGCGAGTTCCGCGATCCACTCGGCCGGGATGTCGTAGTTCGCGTAGACGTTCTGCACGTCGTCGTTCTCCTCGAGCGTGTCGATCAGCTTCAGGACACGGCGCGCGACCTCCTTGTCGGAGAGCGCCACGAGCGTCCCGGGCACGTACCCCATCTCGGCCGACAGCATCGCGACTTCCTTCTCCTCGAGGGCACTCTTCACGGCCAGGAAGTCCGTCGCTGGAGCCGTGATCGAGACGATGTCGCCCTCGAGCTTCACGTCCTCGGCGCCGCATTCGAGGCCCAGCTCGAGCCACTGGTCCTCGCTCCGCTCACCCCGCTCGGCGACGACGAGCGTCTTGTAGGCAAACATGAAAGCGACCGATCCCGGCGAACCCAGGTTCCCGCCGCCGCGCTCGAAGGCGTACTTGATGTCGGGCGCAGTGCGATGCCGGTTGTCCGTCAAACAGGCGATGATCAGCGCGACGCCGCCCGGCGCGTAGCCCTCGTAGTTCAGCTCCTCCATCGAGTCGGACTTGTCCGCCGCCGACTTCTTGATGACGCGCTCGATGTTCTCCTTCGGCATGTTGCCGGCGCGCGCCTTCTCGATCGCGTAGCGCAGCTTGAAGTTCGCGTCCGGATCGGGTCCGCCCTGCTTGACGGCGGACATGATGTTGCGCGAGAGCTTGCTGAACGCGTTCGAGCGCTTCTTGTCGACCGCGC
>JAYTBY010000245.1:0-9314 GCA_043736755.1 Planctomycetota bacterium
GCATGGCGGCCCTCGTGCTCGACGACGCGGGCAAGCTGCTCGGCGTCATCACGAAGATGGACCTGGTCGACGTGTTGACGGCGCGGTCGACGCGGTGAGAATCGTGCGCGAGCCCGCCTCGGCGGCTCTGTGCAGACCCGGCCCGCTGCTTCATCCGGTTCCGTTTATCTAGATAATCGGGAGTCGCGGGGCCGATTATCCGAGGCTCGACGGCCGCGGTCTCGACATCTTTGGTCGGCGACTACACCGAGAGGCACGATGGCAGACATCAACGACTTCGCGTTAGAAGCGGCGGAATCAGCAGCAGCAAGGTTGTGGGCGTTCGGATCAGCCCCGTTCCCCGAAGCAGGTGGCGCGCTCCTTCAGCGCCGGGTCGAGGAACAGGTCACCGACACAGCGATCCTCTTCGCAATCCACTTACGTCGAGTGCTGGACAACAGACACCTACGGACTCGGTTCACGCTCGACGAGCCATTCAGGCACTGGTCGCCGGCGCATGGATTGACGAAGGTCGCAGTGCTCCGGGACGCTCTGAACAGGATTGTCCACGCAACCGAGTTTCAAGTCGGGTTCGAGCGCCTTCCCACGCACGTCTCGAGGATTAGCGGTGGCGCGATCGGAGTCATCTATCTCCGGACCAAGACGGATCAACGCGAGGAGGCCCTCATAGACGTCTTCGCGCTGGCCTCGTGCTTCTTCCACCAAGTGGTTCCCGCTCTCAGGCCACCGACTGGAACGTCGCAGCAGGTCGAGATTGCTGATTGAAACGCACAGCGCCTGCCCACTTGTCCTGAGGGCCCGACGCGGTAGGACGATAGTAGGTTCAGACCACCGCAGGCTCGCGCCGCGGGAACAGGACGCGCAATCCGTCCGCCGCCGACAGCGATCCCACCCACGCGAAACTCGCGAAGAAGAGCACGAGGAACGGAACCGACGTCCACGCTCCGCGCTCGATCGCGGCGTAGATCCCCCACGCGAACCATGCGGCGAGCACGAGCTCGATGCCCGGCAGACCCTTCACGGCGGCCGCATACTTGATCGAGCGCGCCGTCTTGTCGCCGCGTTTCGGCGTACGCACGAACACACCCGTGCCGGGCAACAGGCCCTCGAACACGGCGCGAGTTTGGCTGACGCACATCCCGATGCCGAGCGCGAGCGCCGCGAACGTGTCGACGAGGCGTTGGCCGAACGTGCGGCCCACTGCGCTCTGACTGCGGTCGTAGAAGGCGATCACAGCCAGCGTGCACGTCAGGAACAGCGCCAGGTTCACCCACGGCGGCAGCACGGGCTTCATGCCCGCGGCGAGCGGCAGGAGCAGCGCGAGGAGCAGCACCGCCGGATAACCGACGTTGCCCGTGAGGTGCGCCATCGCCTCGAGCTTCACCGCGAGCGGCTCCTTCGAGGTCAGGATGCGCCAACCGAGTTTGCGGAAGACCTGCACGCTGCCCTTCGCCCAACGGTGTTGCTGCGACTTGAACGCAGCGATGTCGGGCGGCACTTCAGCGGGTGCCACGACCATCGGGACGTAGACGAACTTCCAGCCGGCAAGTTGCGCGCGATAGGACAGATCGAGGTCTTCAGTCAGGGTGTCGTGCTCCCAACCGCCGGCCGTTTCGATCGCGGGGCGCCGCCAAATGCCGGCGGTCCCGTTGAAATTGAAGAACACTCCGCTTTGGTGGCGCACCGTGTGCTCGATCACGAAGTGGCCGTCGAGCAGCGCGGATTCGGCGCGCGTCAGCAGGCTTTCCTCGCGGTTCGAATGTCCCCAGCGCGCTTGCACCATGCCCACGCGCGCATCGGCGAAACGGGGCACGAGCTGCAACAGGAAGTCGGAACGCGGTTCGAAGTCGGCGTCGAAGATCGCGAGCAGTTCGCCCTTCGCGGTCTTCATGCCGTGATCGAGCGCGCCAGCCTTGTAACCCTTGCGGTCCGTGCGTCGCACGACGACGGCGTCGAGGCCGCGTTCACGGAGCAGCGCCACTTCCTCGTCCACGATCTGTCGCGTCTCGTCCGTCGAGTCGTCCAGGACCTGAATCTCCAAACGGTCGGCGGGATATTCGAGCTCGCCCGCGGCGCGAATCAAACGCGACGCGACCGTGCGCTCGTTGTAGATCGGGAGCTGCACCGTCATCCGCGGCAGGCTCGCATCGCTCGCGTGGGCTGGGCCCGTCGTAGGCGCGTGCCAACGGAATTTCAGGAGCAGCACCAGCCGGTGCAGCCCGTAGATGCCGAGGATCGAGAGGATCGCCGCGTAAGCGATCGCGATGAGTTCTGCGAAGTCCAAAATCGAGGTCCGCGTCCGGCGCCGGAAAGAGGGTCCGGACGGGTTGCGAGGGCGAAGAGGATAGCGAGTCCGTTGAGCCCGCGGAATCGGGGGCCCGGCGCTTCAGAAAAGTGGTTGCTGGCCTTCGATCCGCACCGACGCCCGGAGCCGTGGGAAGCTCTCGACGATCTCCTGGGGGGCCGGTACAGGCTCCCCGCGCAGCAGATGGAGCAGTTCGAGGGCGTTGGCGACCGCCTGGCCGCCGAAGTGGTTGTTGGTGACCACCGCGGTCGTGTCGTGGCCTTTCGCGATGCGTTCCGCCCGTCGGGCGAGCAGGTCCAGCTCGGCTCTGTTGTAGAGATAGTCGTAGCGGTCGTCGCGTTCGGCCCCTTCGCGGAACCACTGCGTCGCGTTACGGCCATGCAGGCGGAGGTAGCCGATCGGGCCTGTCGACTCGTGCCAGGCCGGCGGGTGGTTCCAGGCCGGGGGTAAGTCGATGTGCGCGAGCGAATATCCGAGCCCGCGGATCGTGTCGATCGCCGGCGGCGTGAACCACGACGCGTGACGGACTTCGAGCACGCACGGGAGCGGGTCGAAGAGCGCGCGGATCCGCCCGAGCCGTCGCACTTCGGTCTTGCCGAAGAGGAACGTCACCGGGAACTGTGCGAGCAGCGCTTCGAGCTTGCGCGCCTTCACGAGCGGTTCGATGCCGTCGCGGAACTCGTGCACGCGTTTTTCGATCTCGGCGTCCGTGTGCTCGGCGCTGGAATGCGTGAAGTCGCGATGCAGCTTCACCCAGAATCGAAACTTCGGATGCGGTGCGACCAGTGTCGCCCAGCGTTGCGCATTCTCGCGACGCGGCACCGCATAGAAGCTCGAATCGATCTCGATCCCCTCGAAGTACCTCGCGAGGAACGGCAGCGCGTGAAATCCATGCGGCTTGTGCGCCGGGTACACACGGCCTTCCCAGTCCGGGTACGACCAGCCCGCGGGACCGACGCGGATCATCCGTCGGGCTCCACGCCCAGGAGTTCGAATGCGCGCTTTTCCACGCGCAGGATGCGAATGCGGATCTCCTCGCTCTCGCGATCGAGCTCGTCGCCATCACGGCCCGTCGGTTGGAATGGTTCGCCGTAGACGAACGCGATGCGAGAGAACGGTTTCGGGATCGTGAAGCGATCCCAACTACGGAGGTGCCACGCGTTCGCCGCGACGAATCCGCATGGAATCACCGGGTGTTCGGTGGCACTCGCCATCCAGGCCATGCCCGGCGAGATCGAGTGCGGTGGACCGCGCGGCCCGTCGGGCGTGATCGCGATCGGTGTGCCGGCCCGCAACTGTCGCAGCATCTCGCGCAGCGCAGCACGCGCGCCGCGTCCGGTAGAGCCGCGCACGATCCCGTAGCCGAGGCGTCCGAGCAGTGCCTCCGAGACGTCGCCGTCACCGCTGCGCGACACGAGCACACTGTAGCCCTGGCGGCTGTGGCGCACGGCCGGGATCAACATCCGGCCGTGCCACAGAGCCATGAAGTAGCCGCCGCGCGTGTGTGCGCTGTCGACATGGGCTTGCCCTTCGACGGTTGCGCGCCACGTGCTCGCGAGGATGCGAATCAGCATCGGTCCGATCGTCAGTCCGATTGCGCGTCCTGCGCGACGACGAAACGTCTTCCACCCATGTCGACGGCGCGCGCGGGCGTTGGCGTGCGCGGGCGTCTCGCTCGCGCGCGGCGCGGTCTCATCGGTCTCGGTCACGACCTCGTCCATCGAAGGGCGTGATCCTCGCACGAGCGGGGGTGCGAGGCTGCGTTCGACTCGGGTGCTCTTCTCAGAGACTGTGGAGGATTCACGGGCACGCGCCTCCCGAAGCGGCGGTTGCAGGCCACTCGTGGACGGTCAGGGCAGCCGCACGTCGTCGCCCGCGCCGTCCTGGTCGACCCCGTCGGGGCCGATGGAGCGCATCGCGTACGTCGAACCGTCCACGACCGCCACATAGACCAAGTCGCGATCCCAACCGTCTTTCGGCACCTTCCCGCTCTTCAAGAATCCGTCGGGGTAAGCGTCCGTTTTCAACAAGAGATCCGCCGTCGTCGGAGGAACGCGTCCAAATTGAGATCGATAGATCGCGACGGCCGTGCGCACCTCGCGCAATGCGCCAAGCGTGACCGCGCGCGGGTCCTGCGCGCCGCCAGCCGGTGCGCTCGGAGGATTCGCGGGAACCGTGTCGCTTGCGGGCGCGGCCCCGCTGCCCGTGGCATTCGCGGGCGGCAGACGCGAAGCGCGCATCCCGAGGAATCCGAGCGCCGCGAGTGCGATCGGCGTCTCCGGTCCAAACGACGATTCCGAGTGGACGACCCAACGCGCCCCATCGCGGCGCGCCCAACTCGAGGATGGGCGGAACGGCGCGAAGAGTTGTTCGGCGGACGGGAGCTTGCCCAAGTCGATCGGCTCGGAACGACCTTGTGCCAGCATCGGCAAGACGCCGCGCGCTCCGTCGTAGACCTTGGAGAGGAACGCGGCCCAATCCATCGTCGACACTTCGACTGCGTCCGAGGGGCGCGTGACCGTCTGCGTCGCATCGTGCACCGTCGCGACCGATGCATCCTGGATGCGCTTGACCTCGTTGCGCACGACGCTCGGCGCGCTGGTGAAAAGGACGCGATCCGAGAGTACGGCGATCGCGACGCGCGTCGGCTCGATCGACATCCCACCGAAGGGTGATCCCCCACCGCCGCTCGCAGCCTCTGACTCGTCTTTGCCGGCACCGATCACGATCGTCGCCACCTTGCGATAGGGCTTGCGCTCGACAACGAGAGAAGGAGTCGCAGCCTGCGCGCGCAGGATCCACGCGTCGAGTCCGGCTACGAACTTGGCGGCGTCAACGAGTTCCAGCGTGAGCACGATGCGCGGCGTGGGCGACATCAGGCTCTGGAACGGAAGGAGGCTCGTCGCCATCGCCGCTCCGAGGCCATCCGCCATGCGCGGTTCGCCCACAGCCGCCTCGGCGATCGGCGCGTCACCGAGAACGCTTGCGAAGAGAGCGCCGACTGCGGACTCGGCCTGCGCCGCGTCGACGGTCGTGACCCATGTGCCGACGGCTTCGGTCGGAAGGAACCCCATTGCCGTTGGCGAGAGTGGGCCGAGCCCAAACGCGCCGAAGAGTTGCGTCGCGGTGCCACGCGGCTCGTAGACCGCGTCCGTGACGAAACGGTCGCCCTGCAGCTCGATGCGCCAACGACCGCTCGACGAGAGGAATGGCGCGAGGAAGAGGGCAGCGGAGCGGAGCGCTCCGGTGTCGGACAAGAACGATGGCGCGTCGTCCATGTCGGCCAGAATCTCGAGCACAGTCACGCCGGCCGGGGCGGTGAGGAGCTTCGAGACTTCCGTCGCGTTCCACGTGGAGTGGAGTCCGCCTTCGGGCGCATTGGAGCGTGCTACGAAATCGTCGGGTTTCGCTGCACCGATCCCCGCGACGAGGCGCGTATCGATGCGCGCGGTCCACGCGGTTCCCGGAACGACGCCCAGTGGAGAACCAATCGTGCGCACGGGGATCTCGACTCCGGCCAGCGTGATCGGAGTCGACGGCGTGGCCTCGGTGCCTCCCATCGCAGCGAGTGCGAGCTCGGCCTGGGTGGCGGCCTCGACGCTCTTGAAGTCACAGATCATCCAGGCGGAGATCGTTGACTCGCTCTTCGGCGACGCTTCCAGACCGCTGGCCGAGAACGAGATCTTCTGCGCCGCAGACCACGGCCACCAACGATCTTCGGGGCGCGTGGGGTCAGCAACTGGGAGCAGGCTGCCGAGCAGGTTCTGGATGTCGAAACCGAGATCCTTGACGAGCGCGCCGAGATTCGTCGCACCTTCGCTGCCGATCATGCGCATGAAGGGCGCATTCGAATACGCCTTGATCGCGATGCCTGCGTCGGGGATCTCCGCGTAGAGATCGGAGCCAGCCGGATGGAGCGCAGCGTGAGACGAGCCGACGCCGACGACGACGATGAGACCGAGGATCATGCGTGCTCGCTCCGTGGCTCAGAGGCCGGCGAACTTCTTGAGTTCGGTTTCGCTCTTCAAGATTTCGACCTCGAGCGCCTTGGTAGCCTCGCCGACGGCCTTCTTGTCCTTGCCGCTCATGAGCGCTTCTTGGACATTCTTGAACTTGTGCGTCAGCGCCGCGTTCCCGCCATCGAGCAGATACGCGACGACCAGCCCGGTCTCGTTGATCAACTTCTCGCTGTCCGCGCCGCCTTCGACGGTCAGGTCGAAATCGAGAACTTGCTTGAGCTGCCGCAAACCGCCGCGCGTCTTGATGTTCTCGATCGACCACTTTCGCGCCCAGTTCGGGTCGCCACCGACGCCGACGGTGTTGTCACGGTAGTACCGTTCTGCGTACGCGGCGATGCCGTAGCGAAGCCAGCGTGGCGCGCGCTTCTCCGCATAGAACGAATCCCAGAACGCGTCGGCCTTGAGTGGCGTCTTGTTGTTCTTCTCGACGGTCTTCGGGCTCGGATCGAGAGCTTCGGCGAAGGACAATCCGAGGGCGTGCCGCACACTGTGGACCCCCCATCGGTTGCCTTCGTCACTCGACACGTCCCAATAGCCGACGCCCACGCCCAGCACACGCTCTTCGTCGGTCGGTTGGTAGGTCTGGTCCGCGAAGTAGGCGTGGTGGATCGAGGACAACCCGGTGGCGTCGGTCGTGGCGCGGTCCGCGGCCTCGTCACCGTTGGCGAAGTTCGCGTGCTGCGATCCGTCGCGCAGGATGATAACGACGATCGGTAGCGCCGGTTTCGTACCGTAGGCGCGCACGAGTTCGTCGTACCCGTTCTCGAGCTCGCGTTTGATCTTCTGATTCGCGACGTCGCGCTCGCACGTCGTGTAGAGGTGGAATCGTTCGGAGGGGATGCGCCACCACTGCCCGATTTCGGCGTGGTACTTGTCCGCGTCAGCGATCGAGAGCCACTCGTCGCCGCACTTCCACAGACCTTTCTCGACATTCTCTTTCTCAGCCGGCGCGACCCACTCGAGATCCTGAAGCACCCAGCCTTCTTCGGTCTTCTTGGCCACTTCGAGGTCGACCCAGTTCCCGTTCAGGTCGCGCACGAGACCGCGATCGAGGAAAGGGACGTCGGCGGCGGGAACCCACTGGTCCTTCCAAGCGGCGAGACCTTGCGCGGTCTTCTCCGCGACCTCTTGCTCCTTCTTGTACTCGTCGACCTTCTTTTGGTTCGCGAACCACTTGCCGTCGTGGAACACGTTCCCGAGCGCGATGTTCGCTTCCTTGTGCGCGGGATCGATCTTCACGATCCGCTTGAGGATCGTCTTCCCTTCCTTCTCGCGCTTCGTCGAGGTGCACCACTCGTAGAGCTTCCAGAGCTTGAGAGTGTCGTCGCCCGCCTCGGTCTTCCGCTTCTCGAACTCGACGTCGGCCACGCGTACGGGTTCGAAGCTCGACAGCCGCGGATGGAACGGTTGGACGTTCGCCTTGGAGTGCGCGGGTGCGAAGGAGACGACGAGGAGAGCCAGGAGGTGCACGTGGATCATCAAAGGGGCTTGGGTGGGGACCGGAGTCGAGCAGAGTAGCGGAGTCGGGGAGGCGGCGGGCGTTCCTTGTGGGCCTCCGGGGGCCTGAGTAGGATGCCCCGACTTTCGCTGCGACGACTCGTTCTCCACACCCTGTAGAGAATTCGTCCGGCCGCGAAAGCAAGGGTCTTGGTAGCTGCACGCTTTCCGCCCCTCGGGGAGGTGCGAGCGCCGAAGACGAGACGCACCTTCCATGATCTCCCTATCCGACCTCTATCTGCCCACCATCTGGGTAACGCAAGACCATGGCGACTCATAAAGCTGCCACCGCGGTGACCATTGCTCCTCTGTCGGAGAAGTCGGGCCTCGCGGCTTGGGTCGACCGGTACTGGAAGCTGGGGCTGCTCCTGGCAGTGACCGGAACCGGGGCGATCCTCTATCTGCAGCATCAGAAGTCCACGCGCGCCATCGAGGACGACCGTTCGTGGGATCAGATTCTGGCCGTCGCGACAGAGGACCCACGAAGTCGCACGTTGATGGGGAACCCCATCGAACTCCAAGCGGCCGCGGCGCTGGTTCAGGGGAAGCAGGCCGGCGCTTGGGCGCTTTACCTCGCAGCGGCGAGTGCTGCTGAGGAACAAGAGGCTGAGCAGGCGCAAAAGCACTTGGCTGAGCTGCGGTCCCGCTACGCGAGTCATGAGCTGCTCACCCGAAGCTACTCCTACCCGGGTCACGATCGTCCGCTGAGCGCGGCTGATGCGCTGCAGGCGAGAGTCGATGCGATGGCGACCTGGAAGGCCGCGCATGCTGGCCTGTTCGTCAACCCCGAGCCGCCGGTAGATGCTCCTAAGGTCAGGATTCACACAGACTTGGGCGATATCACGGTGGCTCTGTATGCCGCCGACGCACCTAAGCACGTCGAGAACTTCCTCAAGCTCGCACGCGAGGGGTACTACAGCGGGACCAAGTTCCACCGCGTCATCCCGGGTTTCATGGTCCAGGGCGGGGACCCGAATTCGATCCAGAGCGAACCCACGACGTGGGGACAGGGCGGTCCGGAGTACAAGATTCCGCGCGAACCGAACAGCCTCAAGCACTTCACGGGCTTCCTGGCCGGCGCCAAGAAGGGCGGGGACACCGAGAGCTCGGGCAGCCAGTTCTACATCACCCTGGCCCCTACCCACCACCTGGATGGGGACTACGTCGTGTTCGGGAAGGTCGTAGAGGGGATGGACACTCTCGACGCCATCGAGAAAACCCCCCTCGATCCGACCACGATGGACCGGCCGATGGCACCCCCGGTCTTGCGATCCATGGAAGTCGTCGGCGGCTAGGTCTCAAGGCCCGACCTAAAACAGGAAGGCCAGGACGCCGGTAGGGCTCCTGGCCTTCGTTCTGTCCATGCCCACGAATGACTCGCTCAGGTGTCTGGCCCTAGCAGCCCGTTGAAAAAGGCAGGCCGCCTGGGGAAGCGAGCCGTCGCACTGCTGCGTCGGACTCCTCGCGTCGTCCTCAGCGGCCAAGGAGGCCGC
>JAYTBY010000246.1:0-9310 GCA_043736755.1 Planctomycetota bacterium
GCGTGCGAGTTCGAGCCCAGCGGGCCCTCGCGGACCTACTCCCTCACGCCCGAGACGCAGGCGGCCTTCGAAGCGGATGCGCCGGCCTTGGCGGCCTTCGAGAGCGCGCTCCACGGAGCTTTCGGTCCGCCCGAGCGTCCGCGCTACGCGATTCTCTCCGACTGGAAGGCCGCGGGGTTCGACCCGAACCGTCCCGACCTCGCGTCCGAGGAGGGCGGTTCGGGCGAGATCGGCGCGGACGAGCTCGCCCGGATCCGCTCGGAAAACGTGCGCGAGTTCGGGTCCGAGATCGAAGCTCTGTCTGGCGGTGAGTTCGATGACGTCACGGTCTCGGTGCGCCGACCCGCGCTGCGCCTCGCGTGGCAAGCGTTGCGCGACGAACACGCACGGGGCGGACTCGACGTCGCGACTCTGCGCGCACGCGGCACGGCCCTGTTCACGGAGTGGTATCCGGACCTCGCCGATTCGTCCGAGCTCTACCGCGTCGAGTGCCTGCACTGCCACGGAGTCGAGGGCGGCGGTGACGGACCGTCCGCGCAGTTCCTCGAGCCGCGGCCGCGCGATGTTCGCCACGGCATCTTCAAGTACACGGCGTTGACCCAGCCGGCGCGGCCGCGACGCGAGGACCTCTTGCGCACGCTGCACGACGGTCTGAACGGGACTGCGATGCCGAGCTTCGCGCGGCTCACGCTCGCCGAGAGGCATGGTCTCGCAGACCTCGTGCGACTGCTCTCGATCCGCGGCGAGGTCGAGCGTCGTCTCGCGTCGACATTTGCCGACGAAGGCCTGTTGGAGGAGGACGCGATCGCCGCGGAGACCGCCGATCTCCTCGAAAAGTGGCGCGAATCGGCCGAGAAAGTGGTGGTGGCCGAGACCGACGCGCCGCCGTCGTCTCCGGAACTCGTCGCGCGTGGCGATGCGCTCTTCCACGATGCGACGAAGGGCAACTGCTCGAGTTGCCACGGTGATCATGGTGCCGGCGACGGACCCGCAGCATGGAAGATCGGACTCTCCGGCGTGAAGGAGCCGGCGTACCTCGACGCGTGGGGGCGTCCGATCCTGCCGCGCGATCTGCGACTCGGCATCTATCGCGGCGGGTCGCGACCGATCGATCTCTATCGGCGTATCTGGTCGGGAATACCTGGGACGCCGATGCCAGCGCTCGGCACCGCGAAGAACGCCGATGGAGCGCCGTCGGTTCCGAGCGCGGATGTCTGGGCGCTCGTCCACTACGTGCGTTCGCTCGAAGCGCACGCGGCGCCGGAGCGCTGAGCCGTGCGACACGCCGCGGCCGCGCTCGTGATCGTGCTCCTCGTGGGGACGCTTGCGTTCTTCGCGATCTCGCCCGAGCACGGTTGGTGGTTACCGGCGTCCGCATCGGTCATCGCGCGCGAGATCGACACGCTCTTCGACTCGATCGGCGTCGTCATCGCCGTCGGCTTCGTGATCGTCATGGCGCTCCTCGCTTGGGCCGTGTGGCGTGGCGCGCGCGCACGCGCGGGCCGAGCACGCAGTACCCACGGTCATGCGGGCCTCGAGATCGGTTGGACCGTAGCCGTCGGCGCTGTTCTCGTCGCGATCGCGTACGGGCAACTGCCCACGTGGGCGGCGTTGCGCGATCCTGCGGCGCAACCGGCTGGCGGACCTACAGCGGTGGTCGTCGCGCAGCAGTGGTCGTGGCGCTTCGAACACGCTGGCGCCGACGCTCTTCTCGGGACCGTGGACGACCTCGAGACCGCTTCCGAGCTCGTCGTGCCCGCCGGTGAACCGGTACTCCTCACGCTGCGCTCGCGCGACGTGATCCACTCCTTCTTCGTGCCCGAGCTGCGGATCAAGCAAGACGTCGTGCCCGGCCGCGCGATTCCCTTGTGGTTCACGATCGAGCGCCCGGGCACCTTCGAAATCGTCTGCGCCGAGCTGTGCGGCTTCGGCCACTACTCGATGGCTGGCCGCCTGCGCGCGCTCCCGCGCGCCGAGTACGACGCGTGGCGCGCCGCGCGTGTGACATCCGAGAACTCACGCGGTGCCGAGGACGCGCGATGAGCGGCGCACGACGCGGTTTCTTGCGCACGTGGATCTTCTCGGTCGATCACAAGGTCGTCGGCATCCAGTACCTCGTCGCGTCGGCCGCGATGCTCTTCCTCGGCGGTCTGCTCGCGATGGCGATCCGCTGGCAGCTCGCGTGGCCGTGGACCGAGATGCCGATCGTCGGTGGGCTCGTGTTCGGCGACGTCGGACGCGTGATGAACCCGGCTGCCTACACCGCGCTCTTCACGATGCACGGCACGGCGATGGTGTTCTTCGCCATCTTGCCGCTCCTCACGGGTGCGTTCGGAAACTTCCTCGTGCCGCTGCTCGTCGGCGCGCCGGACATGGCGTTCCCGCGCCTGAATGCTGCCAGTTTCTGGATCTTCCTCGCCGCTTGCGCGACGTTCCTCAGCAGTGCCTTCGTCGAAGGCGGCGCGTCGAACTCGGGTTGGACCGCGTATCCGCCGCTCGCCACGTTGCCCGCCGCGGCGCCGGGCAGCGGAGCAGGTCAAACCCTGTGGCTCGTCGCGATCGTCGTGCTCGGCGTGTCGTCGGTGCTCAACGCGCTGAACGCCGTCGTCACGATCGTCAAGATGCGCGCGCCGGGGATGACGTGGATGCGGTTGCCGCTCACGGTGTGGGGGATGTTCGTCGCGTCAGCGTTACAGCTCGCCGCGTTGCCCGTGCTGACGGCCGGCGGAATCCTGCAGTTGTGCGATCGCGCGCTCGGCACGGGCTTCTACACGCCGGTCGGATTGGTCGTGAACTCTGTGGCGCCCGATGCAGTGGCCGCGACCGGCGGTTCGCCGCTCCTGTGGCAGCACCTCTTCTGGTTCTACAGCCACCCGGCCGTCTACGTGATGGTGTTGCCGGCGATGGGGTTCGTCTCGGACATCCTCAGCGTCCACGCGCGGAAACCCGTGTTCGGCTACAAGCCGATGGTCTGGGCGATCGTGTCGATCGCGGGGCTCGGACTCCTCGTGTGGGGCCACCACATGTTCACGAGCGGGCTCGGATTCGAAATGGGCCGCGCGTTCATGCTCTCGACGATGCTCATCGCGTTGCCGAGCGCGCTGAAGACCTTCAACTGGATCGCGACGATCTGGGGCGGGCGCATCCGACTTACCGCAGCGATGTGTTTCGCACTGGGATTCGTGGCTCTGTTCGTGATCGGTGGCCTGTCGGGACTGTGGCTCGCGGCGACGCCCGTCGACGTGTACCTGCACGACACGTACCTCGTCGTCGCGCACTTCCACTACATCGTGTTCGGGGGCACTGTGCTGGCGATCTTCGCCGCGCTGCACCACTGGATCCCGAAGATGACGGGCCGCGCCCTATCGGAAACACTCGGACGTTGGCACTTCTTGGGCACGTTCATCGCGCTGAACTGCGTTTTCCTGCCGATGCACCAATTGGGCATCGCCGGGATGATCCGTCGCACGGCGGATCCCTCCGTCTACGAGCTCTTCGATCGACTCGTACCACTCAATCGCTTCGTCACGTGGAGCGCGTTCGCGCTCTTCGCGTGGCAGAGCCTGTTCCTCGTGAACCTCGCGTGGAGCCTCTTCCGCGGCGCGCGCGTCGGCCGCAATCCGTGGGAGGCGACCACGCTGGAGTGGGAGACGACCTCGCCGCCGCCTCACGGGAACTTCGACTCCGAACTCGTGATTGCGTGCGGGCCCTACGAGTACGGTGACGCGGCGGGGGAGCGGGATTTCCGGCCCCAAACGCGTCCGGTCGCGTGAGTCCGGATCGCCGAGCGGCTATTCTCTTGGGCCTCGATGTCCGAGCAGTACGTCTGCCCTTGGCCGCGGCGCGCGGCGTGGCTCGCGGTCCTCGCGACGCTGCCGATTTTCTTGATCGGCGGGACGGTCACCACGTTGCGTGTGGGCATGGCCGTGCCCGACTGGCCGACGACGTTCGGTCAGAACATGTTCACGTACCCGCTGTCCGAGATGCTGGCCTCCACCGGTGTCTTCTGGGAGCACAGCCACCGACTGTGGGGCGCGTTCGTCGGACTCACGGTCGTCGCGTTGGCGGTCGTCGTCTGGACGTGGGAGCCGCGTCGCTTGGTGAAGGTCCTGGCCGGCCTCGCACTGCTCGGAGTGCTTGCGCAAGGTCTCCTGGGTGGATTGCGCGTCACGGAGAACAGCCCGGAGCTCGCATTTCTCCATGGAGCGCTCGCGCAAGCGCTCTTCGCACTGCTCGCCGCGATCCTCTTCCTCGAGTCCGGAGCGTGGCGTTCCGCGCGAGCGATTCCGATCCAGGGTGCGACGTCGGTGCGCGGGCTCGCGCTAGGCGCGCTCGCCGTCGTCTACGTGCAGACGGGCTTCGGCGCTTGGCTGCGCCACAGCGGCGCTCCCCTGGCGCAAGCAATTCACGTGCTCTTCGCCCTCGTCGCCACCTGGACGGTCCTCGTGCTCGCGGCTCGATTGAAGAAGAGCGCCGAGCCGCGCCTCGTCCGCGTCGCACGCTGGCTGCGTGCGCTCGTGTGGACGCAAGTCGCGCTGGGCTTGCTGGCCTGGCTCGCCGTGCACGTGCTCACAGGGCCGCACAATCCCGTCTCGATCGGTGAGGCGATCTTCGCCACGGCGCACGTCGCTTGCGGCGCGATGCTGCTGGCCGGTTGTGTGGCCGCGCATGTCTTCGTGAGGCGGATCGCACAGAGCTCGCAAGCGCCGGCGGTCTCTCGCGAAGCACTCGAGGCCACGCCATGAAGCCGGCCGTCGACTCCATCGAACGCGACGTGACGCTCGCGAGCGACCTGGCCGACCTCTTCAAGGTCCGCATCGCGTCGTTCGTGGCGTTCTCGGCGTTCGTCGGCGGCATCCTCGCGCCCGACGGACGCGCTTGGCCGGCGCTCGAAGCGGCGCTGTGGATCACGCTTTCCGCCGGCGCCGCGAGTGCATTCAACCAAGTGCTCGAGCGCGACACGGATCGGCGCATGGAGCGCACGAAGAACCGTCCGATTCCGGCGGGTCGCATCAGCGCGCGCGATGCGCTGCTCGTCGCGGCCGGCATGGCCACTCTGGCGGTCGGCATGCTCGCATGGCGCTTCTCGGCCATGTCGGCGCTGCTCACCCTCGGGACGCTCTTCGCCTACGTCGCGGTCTACACGCCGCTCAAGCGCACCAGCACGTTGAACACCGTCGTCGGCGCGATCCCGGGCGCCGCGCCGCCGTTGCTCGGGTATGTCGCGATCGCGGGCTATCCGGCGGGTTGGGCTTGGGCGCTCTTCGCCGTGATCTTCGTGTGGCAGTTCCCGCACTTCATGGCGATCGCGTGGATCTATCGCGAGGACTACGCGCGCGCCGGATTGCGCATGCTGCCCTCCGAGCCAGGCGCGGCGGGTCTCCCTGGTCGCACGGCGCTCGTGCACGCGGCGCTGCTCGTGCTCGTGACATTCATGCCCGGATTGTGGGGCGAAGCGGGCCTCGTGTTCACGATCGGCGCGACCGTGCTCGGCCTCGGATACCTGTGGGCTTCCGCGCGCTTCTGGCGTCGACAAGAGCGAGCCACTGCGCGAATGCTGCTCTGGACTTCGCTCGTCTACTTGCCGCTCGTGCTCGTCCTCGCGGTGCTCGATCCGGTGTCGGGCGCGTTCGCGGCGTTCCGCTGACGTCATGCGTTCCGTCCCGCTGCCCTACGACGACGCGATCGACGCACCTCGGACAGGTCATCGGCCGACAACGTGGGACAGCGGGCCTCCGGTCGCGACCGCGCGTTTCGGCACCTGGGTGTTCCTGGCCAGCGAGGCGTTCTTCTTCGGCGGACTCCTCGCCGCTTACTTCGTGTTGCGCGCGTCGGCGAAGACATGGATCGAGCCGCTCGGAGTCGGTCTCGGCGTCGTGCTCACGGTCCTCCTGCTCGGAAGCTCCATCTGTGCGAGCCTCGCGGTTCGACAGATCCGCCGCGAACGATGCGAGCACGCTTCGACGCTCTTCCTCGCCGGTGCGTTCCTCGCGCTCGCGTTCGTCGGTCTGCAGGCTTTCGAATGGAACGAGCTTGGCGCCCAGGGATTCACACTGCGAACATCGTTGGCCGGCTCGTCCTTCTATGTGCTGACCGGCGCGCACGGCCTGCACGTCCTGGTCGGGGCTGGGTGGATGTTCGTGTCCGGCCTTTTGATACGTCGCAGCGGTTCGCGCACGATGCACGCCGAGCTGGCGGCGCTCTACCAGCATTTCGTCGACGGTGTGTGGCTCGTCCTCTTCGCGATCCTCTATCTCCTTTGAAACATGGCTGACCAACGCACTTTTCAGCGCCTCCTCGTGATCGGAGTCATCGGCCTCGCGCTGACGATCGGAGGGCTACTGTTCCTGCGCTCGCGCATGGGCGTCGGCAGCAGCGGCGGGGGAACCGTTCTCGCGGCCGCGCCCGATTCGCCCGAGGCCTTCGCGACCGTCAAGCCGTTCGGGCTCACGAATCAGGACGGTGTCGCGGTCACCCTCGACACGTTTCGCGGTCGCCCGTGGATCGCGAGCTTCGTGTTCACGCGCTGCAGCGGTCCGTGTCCGCGAATCAGCGCGAGCATGAAAAAACTGCAGGGACTTCTGGAGCGCGACGCCGTCCATCTCGTCACGTTCAGCGTCGATCCGCTGAACGACACGCCCGCCGTGATGGCCGAATACGCGCAGGCCTTCGGCGCGGACACCAAGCGTTGGTCGTTCTTGACGGGCACGCCCGAGGCGATGCACGATCTCTCGTTCCAGAGCTTCCAACTGCCGTTCGAGCGCGACGAATCGCAACCCGTCGGCCAACTGGTGACTCACAAGACGTTGCTCACGGTGATCGACGCGAGTGGCACGATTCGCGGTTACTACGACGGCGAGAGTGACGCAGGCGTCGCACAGGCCGCGGCGCGCGCACGATTCCTGGCGCAAGCACCGTGACCGATTCCACTGCGCTCCATCCGCTCGTCAACGCGATCTTGAACGGAACGTCGGCGGTCTTGCTCGTCGCGGGCCTCGTGGCGATCAAGCGGGATCGTCGCGAGCTCCACGCGTGGCTCATGCGCGCGGCGACGCTCGTTTCGGCTGTATTTCTCGCCAGTTACCTGCTCTATCACTTCGGAACACAGAAGGAACTTGGACCGACACCATTCCGAGGCTCGTCGGAGTGGAAGACCGTCTACCTCGTGATGCTCGTGAGCCACATCGTGCTCGCCGTCGTGAACTTGCCGATGGTGCTGCGCGTCCTGTGGCTCGCGCATCGTGAACGCTTTGATGCGCACAAGCGCCTCGCGAAGATCACGTTCCCGGTCTGGCTTTACGTGTCGATCACGGGCGTCCTGGTCTACTTCGCTCTGTACGTGTGGAATCCGCCTGCATGATCCCGGCCATCGCACTCGCTCTTCTGGCGCTCGGCATCCAGGCGACTCGTCCCGAAGCCGCTCTCGTCGCCGACGCCGAGCGCCTCGCGAAGCTCGGGAACAGCGAGGAGGCTCGCGTGCGCGTCGAACGTGTGATCGAGGCGCTCTTCGCCACGCGCGCCGATCCCGTCGATGCACAGGACGAGCGCGTGTTCCGCGACGCGGGCGCGCTGGCTTACAAGTTGCGCTCGCTCGAGCCGGCTCTGCGCGCCTGGGATGCCGTTCGACGATTTCGCGCGGGAACGCTCGCTGCGGACAGTCTGGAACTGCAGAACGCGCGGGGCAACGTGTCGTGGATCGGCGAGCAGCTCGGACGTGTCACGGAAGCGCGCGTGCACGAGGAGGCGATGGTCGCCGCGCTCGAAGCCTCCCAACCGGCGGATCACGACGCGTTGCAGTTGGCGCGCGCGAACCTCGGGGACACGTTGCTTTCGCTCGGCGAGCCCGAGCGCGCGCTCGAACAATTCCGCCGGGTCGTCGACGTGCGTCGCGCCAAGTTCGATGCGAAGCACCCGCAACGCTTGCGCGCCGAGCTCGATCTCGCTTGCGGCTTGGTCGGCGTCGACGATCTCGCGGGCGCCGACACCGTGCTCGTCGAAGTGCTCGCCAACGCGCCCGCTGACGCCGTTGCGATCCGGGTGCGGGCCGTCGCCGACCTCGCGCTCGTCCGCGCAGCGGGCACAGACGAGACGGCATTTCGAGCTTGTGTCGGCCAGTTTCAACGCGAAATCGAGTCTGCACAGCGTGCCCTCGAACCTCTCTCCTGGCGCGACGCGGAGATTCGCACGGCCGAGCTGCGTCCGTTCGCGGACCTGCTCGTGTCCGCCGCGCACGGTTTCGATCTCCGCGATGGCGATGCGGCCGCGATCGAGTCCGCTGCTCGCAGCATGGCCGTGCTGCCGCGCGGCGAACCGCATGCTGTCCTGCGTCGCATCGAGCGCACACGGCTCGAGGGACGCGCGCGCGATCGTCGAGTCGTGACGGAAGAGCGTCTCGTGGCCGCGACCTTCTCGGCCGACGGCGGCGCGCGCTGGGTCGACCTCGGAACGCTGACCGAGGCGCGCTTGCTCGTCGAAACTTGGCATCGAGCCGCGCGCGGCGGACCGGCCGTCGAGGAAGCTCAACGGATCGCGGCCGCGTTCTTGGCACCCATCGTCGCTGCTCTCCTCGATCCAGCGGTTCTGCGCATCGTGCCCGACGACGTCGTATGGGCCGTTCCGCTCCACGCGATCGACCTGCGCTCCAAGGATGGTCGCGCGATTCCGATCGAGGCCGTGATGCGGGGCACCCCTGCCATCGCCGGCGAATCGAACAAGTCCTGGCGAGTCTTTGGAGACCCGGCGCCGAAGATCGCGGGCGAGCGGGAAGCCGCAGTTCCCGGACGTGGGGCCGCCGCGAGTTCCGTCGCTGGCACCTCGAGCGCTCCACTCGCTGCCGCACTCGCAGGATCGAACCGCTTCGACGTCGAACCCGACGTGGGCGAAGCGTGCACGCTCGAACGCATCGCCTCGGCGAATCCACCGACGGCGAACCTGCTCCTCGCGCTTTCGATCTGGAGCGCGCCGGCGCCGGCGCCGTGCATCACCACCCCGCGGGCGATCGTTGCGTCGTCACCGCTCGCTGCGGCGATGGTGCGCGAGGACGTGGTGGGCGGCAGTTCGCCCGCAGACTTGTGTGGCTTGCTCTGCGCAGGCTTTCGCGAACCGAGTGGAGAGGACGGCCGCGTTCCCGGAGCTCCGCGTGCCGCCGATCTGCGCACGCTCGCGACTCTGCGCGGCTGCTCGATCGTGCTCGTCTCGTGGCCCATCCAACTCCCGGCCGTGGAATTCGCGCGCGACATCGAGAGCCTGACACGCGCGCTGATCGCTGCCGGCTGCGCTGACGTGTGCGTGGCCGTCAACACGATCCCGT
>JAYTBY010000247.1:0-9293 GCA_043736755.1 Planctomycetota bacterium
GTCCCCTCGCGCGCGATGCCCGGGCGATCAGGCCTTGGCAGCCGACTTCGTCGCGCGGCCCTGCGCAATCCGTTGCTCGGCGAGGCGCACCGCGGCCTCGTGAGTCGGAATCCCTTCGTTCCGCGCGATCTCGAACACCTTCTTCAAGTTCGTGTGGATGTTCTCGATCTTCGAGAGCGACTTCTTCTCGTCGTAGCCGCCCGGAAGCATCTCGATCGACACGTTGATGATGCCGCCAGCGTTCACGAGGAAGTCCGGCGCGTACAGGATCCCGCGCGCCTTCAAATCGCGGCCGTGGCGCTGCTCGAGCAGTTGGTTGTTCGCGGCACCCGCGATCGCGCGGCACTTCAGGCGCGGAATCGTCGTGTCGTGGAGGCCTTCACCGCGCGCGCAGGGTGCGTAGATGTCGCAGGCAACGTCCACGTGCTTCGCGTCGGCGACGACTTCCCAGCCGTGCTGCTTCGCGAGGCGCTGGACCTTCGGTTCGTCGATGTCGCACACGATCACGTGCGCGCCGTCCGCGGCGACCAGCTCCGCAAGGCGGCCACCGACCGCGCCGACGCCTTGGATCAGGATGCGCTTGCCGCGAAAATCGGCCTTGCCGTCCAGCTCTTCGAGCACGGCGCGCATCCCGTGATGGCAACCGATCGCGGTGTACGGGCTCGGGTTGCCGGAGCTGCCCGACTCGCGCGAGAGCCCGGTGACCCAACGCGTTTCCTTGCGCACGATCTCGAGCTCCTTGATCCCGATGTTCATGTCCTCGGCCGTGATGTACTTGCCGTCGAGAATGTCGATGAAGCGACCCATCGCGCGGAACAGCGTCTCGTTCTTGAGCACCGTCGGATCGCCGATGATCACGGACTTGCCGCCGCCGAGCCCCGTCTCGGCCGCCGCGGACTTGTACGTCATCCCTTTCGCGAGGCGCAGCACGTCGAACAGCGCGTCGTCCTCGCGCGCGTAGGGCAGCATCCGCATCCCACCGAGTGCCGGGCCGAGGGTGGTGTCGTGCACCGCGATCAGCGCGTGCAGGCCGGACTTCACGTCGCGGCAGCGGACCACCTTCTCGTAACCGTCGTACTGAATCGTCGTGATCTCCATCGGATCGAGAGGGCGCGTATCGGGGTTCGAGGGGCGGTGCCGGGTGGCCTCCTCGAAGCAGCGGCCGCGAGGAAAAGGCCGAGTAGGATAGCGGACCTCCGACCGATCCGTCGAGACGGCGGACTGGAGGGGTCGGGGTTACGCGCGTGGAGCCCTCTGCAGGACGGTCATTCGCGGGCCGAGGCCCTTCTGGATCAGGGTTCGTCGCGCGTGCGGGGACGCGGGCGGTCGCGACCTGGAGCGGCCCAACGAGGACCCGAGGGGGCGTAGACGAGATCGCTACGGGGGCTTTCCGTGCCTACGGGCTCGACATCGTTTGCGCGCGAAATGCGGCGGGCCGGGCATCACTCCCCCTGGAGCGATGCCCGGCCCGCATCGAACGGAACCGTGATTTCAGTTCACCGGACCACCGCCCGGCTCACCCGGATCGACGTGCCTGCGATTGCGGCCGCTCGGGCAGGAACCGACGTAGGGGAAGCGGCGGTGATAACGCTGGTCGTCCTGATTGACGCCATCGCCGAGACGATCGTTCACGCCAGCGGTGTAGCCCGGAAACGGTGCCGCGAGAACCCCGCCGACCGCGACGCGCAACGTGATGTCCGTCACGTCGTCGAACACACGGCGACCATTCGGATAGCCCGCGGGATCACCGCCGATCAGACCCAAGCGACTGGCCGTGAACGTCGGCGTCGGCGCGACGCCCGTGTTCAAGCGCAAGAGGTCAGCGATCGGACCGGCGGGAGTCCCGGCCGGCACGATCGGCGCCGCGTAGGTCACGAGCGGCAACAGGTCGGTGCGCGGCGCCGCCGGAACCGCGAGCGCTCCGCCGTAGAGCGCCTCGACGATGCGCACGATCGGCGGGTCGAGGAAGAAGCTCGCGAACTGCGCGTCGTTCGACGGCTCGTCCATGCTGAAGCGATCCTTCATGCCGATGCCGATCACGAGCTCGTTGATCAGCGGGTTGCCCATGCGCTGCACTTGGACGAACGGGCCGCTTTCGATCGGCGCGTTCGGAGCCATGCGCACCGTCGTCATCGGGCGCGACGTGACGCCCCACACTCCGATGACGGCCGCGGGCGACGTGGACGGCTCGATCGCGCCGGTGGAAGTCAGCAGCCCGATCGGGAGCTCGATTGCGAGCGTGTTCACGGCGAACCCTGAGACCGTGTCGCTCACGAAGTTGCGCTTGGCGGCGTCCTCGGTCGCGGTCAAAACGCCGGGAATCCCGCTGCCGAGCGTGCGAAAGTTCGCCGTGTCGAACGCCGCGCCGAGGTCGATCCAGAACGCGTCGTCCGTCGTGCCGGCGAACACCGAGACGCCGCTCGGCAGGGCATAGGTCGCCTCGTTGAAGAGCGCCTCGTAGTCCATCGTGCGCGGTCCGATGTTCCCGGGGCACGCCACGAATGCGCTGCCGTTCGTCTGCGTGAGCGCGGTGATCGCACCGGTGTTCACGTCGACGATCTCGCACGTGTACGTCTGGCGCAGATTCAAGCCGATGTCGGAGAGGCTCGTGATGCGCGGCGGCACGACCAGAGTCCCGGTTCCTGGAGCATTCGCGCCGAACGCGCCGATTCCGGCGGCCGATGTGTAGACGCCCGGCAACTGGTACTGCGTCGAGAAGCGCCACCGAACGATCTTGTCCTCACGCGCATCGTGATTGTTGTCGATGCGGATCTCGTAGAGGATGCTCGGGTCGAACGGGAACAGCGTCGGCCCGTTCCCTGGTTCGAGCAAAGGATCCACCGCGAGGATGAGCGAGACCTTCGCTGGTGATGAAGATTGAGTGGCGGCACCGTCGTAGCTCACGAACGCGTAGATGTCCGTGATGTCGGCCTTGTGGTCGAGTGCCGTGATCGGCGCCTCGCGGTGATTCGAGGCCATGACGGCCGTCGCCGACGTGAAGAGAGCGGCAGCGGAGATCGCCGCGCGCGGTTTGACTTGCATGGTGAGATCCTGATTCGGGAGTGCTGACTCGAAGGTGCGACGGGGGGCGCGCGCACTCCGTTACGAAGCGGGTCGGGAGCCCGGATCTCTGCCTCGGGCACTTTTCGGGCGTGAAATCGCGAGTGAATCGCCCGCCGTGAGCGCCTGAATGCGAGGACAAGAAGGTCCGCTTGGAGTGATCCCCGACATGCTCCGCGGCTCGTCCGTGTCGTGATCCGGGGAGCAAGCGACCACGGACCGGTGTGCCGACTCCGCCTGAGGGAGCAGGGAAACGTCGTCACCTCGTGTCACTACCGCACGATCGGGCCGCGGCTCACCCGTTCCCGATTCATGACGAAACAAGCTGGTGTTGCGTGCTCTCGACCTCGTTCGCGCTCCCGCCAGGACCATCGGCTGCGGGCGCGGACCACACTCGGCCGACGAACCGAGATCGAGTCGGCATCACGCGACCGCGACGAACACCGTGCGTCCCTCACGACGCGTGCGCATGATGCGTCCAGTGATCCGCCCTCCGAACGACGCGAAGCGTGCGCGCGAAACCGAGGCCACGCGCACGCCCGCGCGTGGTCCGCGGCCCGCGTTCGTCGTGCCGTGGGCGAGCGGACCCGATCCGTCAATCGATGCCCTCGTGCGCGTCCAAGCGATTCGTCCATCGGCCGACGGCACGGAATGGGAGCTTTTCGACGCGATCTGCCGACCCGCTGAGAACGCGTTGGCAGCAGCGCGAAGCTTTGAGCTCGGCGCAGCGGAGCTCGAGCATGCGCGCGGCGTCGAGGAGGTCTGGACGGAATTGCGCGCATTTCTCGGGTCCTTACCGCTCGTCGTGCCCGACGCGGAAGCTTTCGAGTCTTGGCACGAGCACATCACCGGCGAGACGACGGGCGCATGCGTCGGACTCGACGAACTGTGCGGTCTGTTCCTGCCGGGGCGTCTGGCCGGGAAACGCGAAGGGCTCGTGGCACTGCTGGGTTCGGCACCCGCACGCGCCTTCGGGCCGGCGGACTTGCGCCGTGCCACGACCGAACTTGCACGGCGGATCCACGCGTTGGAAGAGCCGGTCCTGCGGTTGCTCGCGGCGACGGCGACGCGCGCCTGGCGCGGTCTCTCCTCGAACGACGGATCCGCGGCCGCGCGCATGGGCCTAGCTCTCTCGATCATCGACACGCCCTCGACGTGGAGTGATGGAGCGATCGACACGGCTCTGGACGGACGGTTGTCGACCTTCGCGCGTGCGACGGAGTCGGTCGAAGCCCTGCTCGACGATGCGCGCCCCGCCTGCGCACGCGAGATGGAGCGATGGTCCGCGCTCGACAACGTGCCTGCTGATCGCGAGGGCGACATGCCTTTCGAGCACGCGGACGAGAACGTGCTCGACGAGGTGTTCGAGCGACATCTGCCGGCGAGCTTCGCACCGAAGAGCGGCGCCGCCTCCTATCGCGCGAGCCAACACCAGGTCGCTCGCGAGGTCGCGCGCACGCTCGGCACGCGCGAGCTGTTGCTCGTGCACGCTCCGACGGGAACCGGGAAGACTCTCGCGTACCTCGTGCCGGCGCTGTTGTGGTCGCGCCGCCACGACGTGCGTATCGGCATCGCCACGTACACACGTGCGCTGCAAGAACAGGCGCTGGATCGCGAGGTCCCGCGCGCGCTCGCGGCGCTGGCACGCGCCGGTGTTCCGCCGGGCACGCGCGTCTCGATCTTGAAGGGTCGCGACAACTATTTGTGTTGGCGTGCGCTGAAAACGAGCGTTCCCGAGGACGAAACTGGCGAATCGTGGCTCGCGTGGACGCAGCTCGCGGTCTTCGCGATGACGGACCTCGAAAGCGATCTCGACCGGTTGCCGCGGCGCGCGCCGATCCGTCTCACTTCGGGCACGACCTACCAAAAGTCGCTCGAGGCGTTGCTGCGCACCGTTCGCGGTCAATCGGGTTGCTGCACGCACAAGGCCGATCGCGTCGCATGCGGGGCGGAGGTCGCGCGCAAACGTGCCGAAAAATCGCACGTCGTCCTCGTGAACCAAGCGTTCGCACTGGCGCGGCCGGAGTTCTTCCGTCGGCTCGTTTTCGACGAGTGCGAGCACTTGCACGAGCAAGCGCACAACGCGTGGAGTCGCACGCTGCCTTTTCGCGAGTTGCGCGGGATCCTCACGCGAGTCCGTCAGCCGGACAGGTCGTACTCGCGCGCCGTGCTCGACCGACTCGAGCGGCAAGTGCTCGCGGGAACGCCCTCGGGAGACCAAGTCGAGCTGTGTGCGGGCGCGCACGAGGCGCTGCTCGAATGCGTCGAGGATTTGGAGCAGGCCGCCGTCGACTTCGATCTGTGGCGTCGCGAGGAACTGCGCGTTCGGCCCGAGAGCGAGCAGCACTTCCTGATGCGCGAATACGCCGAGCAGCAGGGCGGTTCGCTCATCCGCGCACGGATCGCGACTTCGCACGCGGGGGCCGCGCTGGAGACCACGCTCGCGGAGTTGGCCGAGCGGATCGCGGACATGCCTCTGCGTGGTGCTTCGCAACTGCGTCGCGCACTCGATCTCTCGCGCTCCGATCTGAACGAAGCCTTGGCGACGATCGGCGCGTGGCTGCCTCTCGAGGACGAGAAGCCGAGGTTCGCGGAATCGTATTTCTACGACGTCGAGCCCGAACTGCGCGGTGGACTCGTGCTCGCTGCGCGCGTGCTCTTGCCCAACGAGGTCCTCGGGCGCGCGTACTACCCCGAGCTCGCGTCGGCGTCATTTCTCTCGGCGACAACGTGGCTGGGCGGCGGTTTCGACGCGGCCAAGGCCTACCTCGGCCTCGATCGTGCTGAACGTCCTGCGGATGGCGAGGACCGCACTCCATCGACCGTGCGCACCTTCAAGGCCCCGGACGTCTTCGACTGGAGTCGCGTGCTCGTCGCGATCCCGAAGGACGCGCCATCCGTGCAACGCGACAAGGACGCGTTTCTCGCCTACGTGCGACGTTTCGTCGCGCACCTCGGCGAACGTACGCGCGGGCGCATGCTCGTCCTGTTCACGAACGCCAGCGACATGAAACGCGTCGGCGAGGAACTCGTGGGCTTCTTCCGCGCACGACGGATCCCATTCTGGTTCCAGAACCAGGAGGGCACGGTGAAGGAAGAGCTCGCCGATCTTTTCCGCGCACGGATCGGTTCCGTCCTGATGGGCGTCGACACGTTCTGGTACGGCGCGGATTTTCCGGGCGAAGCGCTGGAGTACGTCGTGATCGTGAAGCTCCCTTACGGCGTGCCCGACCGCTACCACCAAGCTCAGTGCGCGGCGATCGGTACGGCCGAGCACAGGCAGCGCATCTACATGCCGAAATCTTTGTCGAAGTTCCGGCAAGGCTTCGGGCGCTTGATGCGGCGTGAGTCGGACCGTGGGTGCGTGTTCGTGCTCGATCCACGTCTATTGGAGCCGAAACACCGCATGTTCCTGCGTGAACTGCCGGTCGTGACGACGCTCGACGGCGCGAACGCGGAGGGCGCAATGGAGTTGGCGCGACTCGTGCGCGGCGACACCGATCACGTCGTACGCGAGGCGCTGAGACACATGGACCTCTCTGATTCCGTACGCGAGCGCGGACTCGACACGCCGTTCGACGCATTCGCTGGCGGCACGACGGAACGCGAAGAAGGTGCGGCATGAGCGCCTTGTCGGCCTGGACCGAAGTGCGTGTGCTCGCTCCCATCGGCTGGCACGAACTGGTCGCCGAGACGATGCAGGACGGCCCGTGCACGAGCGTCGCGTTCGGACGACCGTCGCTCGGCGTGGCAGCCGCACCCGAGGGGTTCGAGTACGTGCGCACGTTCATCCCGCGACGCGACGACACGGACGCGAATCGTGCGCGCATCGTCGCCGCTCTCGCCTCCCTGGCCGTGACGACGGGCGACGAGTCGCTCGCCTCCCTCGACGTCGAGTTCAAACCGCTTCCGCCCGAGGACTACGCTACGTCGTGGATGAAGGTGTGGAAGCCGTTCCGCGTCGGCCGACTGTGCGTGCTGTCGCCGTGGACGAAGTCCGTCACCCGATCGACGGACGTGACGATGGTGCTCGAGCCCGGCGCCTCGTTCGGCAGCGGTCGCCACGCGACGACGCGCATGATGCTGCGCGCGATCCAACAACGCGTGCGTCCTGGCGATCGCATCGTCGATTGCGGAACCGGCAGTGGAATCCTCGCGGTCGCCGCGGCGCTGTTCGGTGCCGGCGAAGTCGTCGCCTTCGACATCGATCCGAATGCCGAGCCGAACGCGCGCGACTTGGCCGAGCGCAACGCGGCCACCACGTGTCGCTTCGCCACCGGCGGCTTCGAGCTTCTCCCCGTCCGCGACCGCCCCTTCGACGGACTCGTCGCGAACATCTACTCCGACGTGCTCCAACTACACGCCGCCGACTTCCGCGCCTGCCTCCGCCCCGGCGGCTGGTTCGCCCTCTCCGGCTGCCCCGCGCAACACGCCGAAGCCACCGACCACGCGCTACGCACCACTGGCCTCCACATCGAGGAACGGCCCGTGCGCGGACGTTGGCACTCCTTCGTCGGCCGCCGCGACTGACACCCCGTCTGTAGATGTCGTCGGCCGACCCACGCACTCACGCACTCGCGCGAGCACGTGCAGCGGTGCCGGCCAAACTTCACGTGAGTTCGCGCCCATCCGATTCTCGACAACCCGCGTACTCGCGCGAAGTGAGCCGGCCGTTGAACGAGTCGGCTCGCTCCGCGCCGCAGGCTCGAGCACTGCAAGGAGGACGAAGGAGCGACGCCGAAAGCGGTCTTCTTGGCCGCTCTGGACGGCGCGAGGAGGCCGACGCGGCAGCGCGACGGCAGGCGGCGCGGAGCGAGCCGGCTTGTTCAACGGCCGGTTAGCCGGGTACCGCATGCACGTGTTCGCACGAGCGCACCGTGGAGTGCTCCGTGGGATCACCGACGCGGGTGTGTCGTGGATGGATTGATCTGACACCATCATCCACGCGTCGGTAGGCTCCGGCCGATGCGGATCTTGTTCCTCTCTCAGCGCGTTCCCTATCCGCCGAATCGCGGGGACAAGATCACGACATGGCGGCTCGTCGAGCGCATGGGGCGCACGCACGAGGTCCGGATCGTCGCGTTCGCGCATGACGAGCGGGATCTCGAGGCGGCGGAGGAGCTGCGGAAGAAGGGGTTTCCGACGACGGTGGTGCGGTACCGGGATCGCGCGGCGAAGCTCGGCGCGCTGCCACTTCTCCTCACGCGGCGGCCGCTCACGCTCGGTGTCTACGGGTCGCGCGAGGTGCAAGCGGCGGTCGATGCGCTCGCTCCGGACTCGGACCTCGCGTACGCGTACTCGTCGTCGATGGGCGCCTTCCTCGAGCCTCATTCGCAGTTGCCGCGGATCATGCACTTCGGCGAGCTCGACTCGGACAAGTGGCGCCAGTACGCCGAGCGCTCCAATTTTCCGATGCGGCACGTCTACGCGCGCGAGCAGCGGACTCTGCTCGAGTTCGAGCGCCGCATCGCACGCACGTTCGCTGCGAACGTCGTGTGCACGCCCCTCGAACGAGCCGTGTTCGAGCGCGAGATCCCCGGCGCCACCGCGGACGTCCTGCGCAACGGCGTCGACCTGGCCTACTTCGCGCCGCGCTGGGACGGTCGCGAGCGCGGCCGAATCGTCTTCACCGGCGTCATGAACTACCTCCCGAACGCCGAGGGGTGCGCGTGGTTCGTGCGCGAGATCCTTCCGCTCGTCCGACGCGAGGTTCCCACTGCGACCTTCTCGATCGTCGGCTCGAACCCCACGCCCGAGGTCCAGCGACTGGCCGAAGTCCCCGGCGTCGAGGTCACGGGGTTCGTCGAGGACACCCGCGACTGGATGGGCAAAGCCTCCGTCGCCGTCGCCCCGCTGCGGATCGCGCGCGGCATCCAGAACAAGGTGCTCGAGGCCATGGCCATGGGTCTCCCCGTCGTGGGCACGACCTGCGCGACCCAGGGCGTCGAAGGCGTGGACGGCCGCGACTTCCTGGTCCGGGACGATGCGGTCGCGTTTGCGCGCGAGGTCGCGGCCCTCCTGCGCGCTCCCGAGACGGCTTTGGAGCTGGGCCGAGCCGGCCGCCGCTTCGTCGAGGCGACCTACGCTTGGGATGTCGTCTTCCGCCCGCTCGACGACCTGCTCGCACGTTGCGTGCTCGACGCGAAATCTGCGCGTTGACCCGCGACCCGGAGCACTCCCGTTCGTCCTCATCTCCGGAGGCAACGATGTCGGAGACCCCGCCGGTTGAGTCG
>JAYTBY010000248.1:0-1882 GCA_043736755.1 Planctomycetota bacterium
TCTGCCGCGCGCTGGAATCGAAAACGGCGGAGTGGAGCCTGACTCCGTACTCCGCGCTACGCAGACAGCGTCGCCTTCTTGACGAGGGCGCTCAGCGTGCGCGTGACTCCGACAACGGCGCGCGCCATCCGCGCGTAGTCGAGACGGTCGTGCGTATCGCTCGGACTCGCGAAGCGCACGCTGCGCCAAGTTCCCGTGTCGCTGATCACGACGGCCGGCACGCCCACGTCCCAGAAGGCCGCGTGCGGCGAGAACGAACTGCCGGGGGCAAATGAGGGCACGATGGCGCCTTCGATGTTCATGCCGGCGTTCTTGCGCATGAGCTCCGTCGTCTTGGAGGTGAGCTCGCGGCACTGGTACCTGCCGACGACGGCTAGGTAGTCGGCACGCGACGGCAGCGCGAACATGAACGGGAACGGATAGGACTGCGAGTCCTTGTCCTCGAAGAGCCCAACCGAGTCGAGGTAGAGCACCGCAGCGATCGTCTCGCCGCGGCCCTGGCACTCCTTCGCATAGGCGGCGGCCGCCGAGTCGGGGCTCCCCTGCCGTTTGAATCCATCGGGGAACAAGACGAACCGCAGCGTGCGTTCGTGACTCGTGCGCCCGAGTTGTTTCGCGACTTCGACGAGGACCGCTGCGCCCGAGGCACCCGCGTCGGCCCCCGGCGACGCGCGTGGGCCGTCGAAGTGAGAAGCGAGAATGACGACTTCGCGCGCGTACTTCGTCCCCAGGCTCTCGACGACGAGAGTCATCGCACCGCCCGCGGACACACCTGCACTGGTGGTCTTGACGTCGTGTCCTGCGCGTCGCAACTGGCGCTCGAGATAGTCAGCGGCATCCTGGATCGGTCCCGGCTTGTCCCGCACGCCGATGTCGAGCGCGAGGTATTCGACGTGCTCGCGCAGCCGCCCGACGAGTTCACCCTCGTCCGCGACACCAGCCCTCGCGGGTGCGTTCTCGCCAGGAAAACCGCGCGAGTACGCTCCGAAGAGCGCCACGAACACGGCCGAGAGGAACAACCAGAAGAAAATACCCTTCACGATGCAGAGACCTCCGATCTTGGCGGTCCTCGGACGTTGGCGGTCCAGAACTCGAGGAGAACGCCAGGAGTTCAGGCGGGGTGCGAGATCGGCCCACTCGAGGCCGCACGCGCGAGCAGGAAAACGGTCGCGAGGCGCAGCGCCGTCGAAACGGCGAGGACCATGACGAATGCGGTCGCGTCGCCGCCCATCAGGGCGAGGATCACTCCGCCGAGCACCGAACCGACGCAGATCGCGACCGCATTGGCGAACTGGTACTTCGTGAGGATGCTCGTGCGTTCCTCGGGACGGATCCAATCGAAGAACAAGAGGAACGTGGCGAGTTCGTAGGCCGACCACACGAACCCGGCGAAGAGTTGCGCGACGAGCAACGCCACGTAGTCGTCGAGAAAGATCCACAATCCGGCCGATGGCGCGAGACCCAGTCCGCCGATCCACATCAGGGTGCGCACGCCACGCTTCTCCGCGATGCGCCCGTGGAGCGGTAGCGAGATCGCTTTCGCGAGGACGGCCGCCGCGAGGAGCCCCATGGCCTGCGCGTAACTGAACTCGAGCTCGCGCAGCATGTAGGGCATGTAGAACGGCGAGGCAACGTTCGTAGCGAACTGCACGGCGAGCATGTACGCGAGGAGTCTTCCGTCCGCGCCGTGACGGAATCGAGCGGCGAGCTTCGCGAGCGGCACGTCGCGCATTCCGCCGGGCATCGGGCTTGGTTCGCTGTGCATCGCGAGGCACATGGCCGACAGCGCGCGCGCGACGAATGCGAAGCCGAAGACGATGGCGAACGCGGCGACCGGACGATCCCAGTCCTGTCCGACGTAGAGAATCCAGCCGGCCGAGAG
>JAYTBY010000249.1:0-1882 GCA_043736755.1 Planctomycetota bacterium
AAGACCTTGCCGTTCCTCGACCTGCCTCTCGTGCGCACGCGCGCCGCGCTCGATGCGGACGAGCGGATGCTCACGAGCACGACCCACCCTTGGATGGGCTACCTCGCGGCGCTCGAATCAGGAGAGCTCGATCGCTCGGGCTGGAATCTCTCGTCCGTCGATTTCCGATCCGAGTCCCTGCGTCGCGAGGCCCGCAAGCGACCAGATGAGTGGGCACAGAACTTGGATGCCGACCTCGTGCTGTTCTCCGTGGGGATCGGCAGTCGCAACGAACTGCTCGTGACCTTGCGCGCGGCGGTGCGTCGGCGAGCGACACTCCTCACGCGAATCGCGGCTCATTCCCGCGAGGACCCGTCGATCGTCGAACGCGACTTCCCCTTCGAAGAGGATCCGCGCTGGCTACCCTTCGCGATCAGCCAGTTCGGATGGCGATCGCTCGGGCCGGCCATCGAGATCTGGGACGCGCGGCGCTGAGTCCAAGAGCCTATTTCAGACTGAGGCGGCCCGTCGAAGGCTGCATCGGACCGAGGCGAGCAAGGCACGCCGACGAGGCGTATTCGCCGCGCAATACTCCGGAGAGGCGTAACGCCGCGAACCCGATTCGAGGCGGCCTTCGACGGGTCGCCTCATTCAAAAAATTGGCTCTGCGGCTCGGGGTGCGACCGCGCGTTCGAGCGCAACCCGCTACCAACATCAGGACTGCAGGCGCCGACCCGCCTCGAAACGGACCTGTTCCTTCACGGTCCCGTCGGCGTTCCGAAACGTCCACGGGCCGTGCGCGCGTCCGTCCGCGTACTCGCCCTCGGACTCCTTCGTGACTCCGTCGGCGTGGAAGTGCGTCCATGCGCCATGCGCGCGGCCGTTCACGAACGAGCCTTCCTCGGACTTCGTCGCATCCTCGCGCCAGAACGTCCAGCGACCCTCTTCACGCCCAGCGCGGAAATCGCCTTCCTGAAGCGATACTCCAGTCGGGCCCGCGAAGATCCACGGACCTTGCTCGAGGCCGCCGACGTACGTTCCCTTGCGCGCGATCGAACCGTCTCCGTTCCAGCTCGTCCATTCGCCAGCGCGGACGCCGTCGACGTACTCGCCGCTCGACGAGAGCACGCCGTTCTGAAGCCAAGTCTTCGAAGAACCATGCAGCTTTCCGGCGAGGAAGTGCACTTCTTCCGACGCGCGACCGGCTTCGTCCCATGTGCTCCACACGCCGTGCTGCTGCCCATCGAGGAACTCACCGCGCGTGCGCTGGCGACTGTTCGACGGCCAGAAGTAGGCCCACTCGCCACGCGGGACACCGCGTTCGAACGAGCCCGTCTGCACGCAGCGGCCATTTTCCCGATAGAAACGCCAGGGACCTTGCGCCTCGCCGTGCGCGTAGGCGCCCTCGGCCTCCATGCGCGAGCTCGGGTACCAGTACGTCCACGCGCCGTGCTTCGCGCCAACGACGAACTCGCCGGCGGAGTCGGGGTCGCCGCTCGGATGGAACGTGCGCGCGAGACCATCCGGCGTCCAGGAACCATCGTCGAGTCGGCGCTCGGTGCGCTCCTCGCGAGGCGCACCGCTCATGTAGGTCTCCACGACGATGCGGGTCGTGGGTTCGTCTCGACCCGACTCGGGCGGCGCAACGACCGGGGGTGCGGGCTCACGCGCCTCGTCCGCCGGCCGAGACGGTGCGCTGCATGCGGCGGCTAGCGCGAGCACGAGGCCGCTCGTGGCGAGGACGGGCCTCATGCGAAGAATCCGGTCAACGCGTCGTGACGAGCGCCGAGGATCCCCTCGCTCTCGACGCCGAACCAACGCTCGAGCACGCCGGCGTAGACCGTGCGGAAGTCCGTCGTGTGGATGAGGTCTCCGTCGTGGAGATCCGCGAGCGACGGGTGCT
>JAYTBY010000250.1:0-20626 GCA_043736755.1 Planctomycetota bacterium
CTAGCGCGCGCCGTACGCAGTCGGTTCTCCCTCAGCGGTTCTGCTTCGGCACGCGACGCCGACTCGGATCCGGGATTTCGTCGATCAGCCCGTTCGCGCGAGCAGCGGACCCGCGATCGGACGCTCGAGGTGGATGCCGTAGAGCCCTGGGATCCCGTTGCGCACGACGGTCGCGGAGTGCATATCCCCGCCGCCGACGTCGATCGCGAGTTCCTCGCCGAGTTCGAGCTTCCCGTCCGAGATCCGCAGCAGAGCACCATTGGGGGACACGTTGGCGATGCGCCCCCGCACCTCACCCCGATTGTGCCGCACGACGACTTCGATCGACGTCGGCACTCGGTTCTCGCGACGACGCTCTCCGAGGACCTCCACGGTCCCGTCCGGTGCGATGCGGAGGACCTCGCCCGTACGAATCGTATCGAGTGCACCGCGCACGCCGACCACGGCGGGGAGACCGTACTCGCGTGCTTGGATCGCAGCGTGCGAGAGCCAGCCGCCGACCTCCGTGACGATCGCCCGCGCGCGCGGGAACAACGGCATCCAGGTCGGGTCCGTGAAGCGCGCGACGAGGATCTCGCCGTCCAGGAACGTGCCGATCTCTTCGGGCGTGCGCAGGACACGCGCGCGGCCGATGACGCCGGCGGTGCCCGACACTCGCGTACCGCGCAATGCACCGGTCGGAATCGCGCGGGGGATCGCGCCGGGAGATTGGAGGTCGAGCTCTTCGAGCGCGGTGGCGGACAGTCGCGTCGGGAGCCGGACTCCCGCGCAGGCCTCGCGCTCGTCGGCACGTGCTTCGAGGATTTCGATTCCGCGACCAGATCGCCACGTCGCGTCGTCGAGCCGACCGATCTCCTCGACGCGCAGGAGGAAGATCCGCTCCCCGAAGCCGGTTCGTTCGCCGAGTTCGACGACGAGGCGGCGCAGGAACGCGACTTCGCGCAAGGCCAAGTGTTTCGCGTCTTCCTTCAAGCCTTGCCAGGCGACCGCGCGCTCGACGGCGAGGTCGACGACGCGGTTCGAGAGCTTCTTGCGTGGGGTCGCTGGGCGCGGGACGAGGCCCGCGCTCCGCGTGGCCATCGTCGCGACGAGTTCTTCGTCCTCGGCGTAGCGCGGCGTGGCGAGTTCCCAGTCGTGAGGCGCTCGGTGACCCGAGTGAATCAGGAAATCGGCGGCTCCCGCTTCGCCACGTCCGACGCGACCCAGGAGTTGCGCGGCTTCCTGGACGACCGTCGTCGGCATGTGCGAGAGCTCGCCGGCGGCGTCGATCCCTCGCTTTTCGAGCTCGCGCACCGCGGTCTTCAAGAACCAGTTCGCGGCGACGTTGATCTCCTCGGCGCGAGCGTAGTCGACTTCGACGAAACGCTGCGCACGCTCGCGGAAGAGCGTGACGATCTCGCCCAACTCCAGCCGAGCGAGTTCGAGTGCTGCATCCAGACGCGCCGCGATCGCGGCACGGGGGAGGTGATCCTCGCGCCAGGACTCGGCCATGCGGTCCGCCGAGCGCGCCAGTTGGAACGCCGCGATCGCGGAGGGGCCTTTCGTTGAACGGCGGCGGGCTTCGCGCTCGTCGACGTAGAGCTTGCCGAATGCCATGACCAGCATGGGCTTCGAGTCCGGCGTCACGTCGTACGGAACGCCGAGCGTCGAGCACGCCCGGTCCGCGGCGCCGTCGTGGTTCCAGAGCGCCTCCATCAGCGAGAGCGACAGAGGCGTGGGCTCGGGGAGGAGTTCGGACAGCTCGTTCTGTGTGAGTGGCGCGTCGTCGGGCGTCGAGCCCGCGAGGATGCCGAGCAGCCGATGACGCTCGCGTTCGCGCAAGCCGCGATCGTCAGATGCGAGCCGCGAGAACCGGGTCACATCGCGAGCCTGGAGAAGGAGGAACCGGCCCTTCGCGTACGCCCACTCGATGTCCTGAGGGACACCGAAGAGAGTCTCGACGCTGCGCCCGAGAGCGAAGAGCGGAGCGACGTCGATCGGGGGCAGCTCGCCTTCGAGCACGCGGCCGCTCAGGCGACCGAGGCGGTAGCCGTAGGGCTGTCGACGACCCGAGACCAGGTCATCGCCGAGGCCTTCGACCATCTCGACCGCGCACGTGCCGGATTCGCCCGGGTGCTCCGTGAACAGCACGCCAGCCCATGAGGCGGGGACCATCGCCTGCACGACAATACCCCCCGATTCGGTAGCTCCTCGCGAGTAGGCGCCGACGCGTGCGCCGTGCCACGAACGCGCGACCTCATCGATCGCAGCTTCCAGTCCGGCCTGCTCGACGTCGAGGATCGACTCGAAGACTCCGGCGTAACTCTTGTCCGCCCCGTCCTCGTTGACGCCCGAGCTGCGGACGGCGACGCGGGCGGCGCCAAGCTCGGCGTGCGCGGCCAGGACGGCCTGGCGCACGGACGGGGCCAATCGCCCTTCCGGCGCCGCGCTCGCGCGCACGACGAAACCATCGGGAACCGGCAACCCAGCCTCGATGAGGCGGCCGAGGCGCGCGGCTTTCGCGCCGCAGCCTTCGACGACGTGCGCGTGGCGCAGCGGCACGACTGCCGCGTGGCGATAGCGCGCGTGGATCGCTTGAACCTCACGTTGCGGTGCGCGCGTGCGCCACCCGAGCCAAGCTCCGACGAGTGCGTTGTGAATGTGGACGAGGCCGAGGTTCAGGACGAGGTAGAGCTGGACGCCCGCAGCGAGCGGAACGACGAGCGCCAGGATGACGGCGGCGGCAGCGATCGATCCCAGGCCACGTTTCCAAGTCTTCTTCGCGGCCGGAAGCCACACGAGCGATCCCATGAGGATGGCGCACGCGAGGGGCAGCGCCCAGGTCGTGTCCGGTTGGCCGAGCTGCGGGATCCAGGCGAAAGGCTCGGTGGATTCGCGGCTCGCGGTGCCGACGACGCTGAAGAATGCGGTGAAGAGGACGAGCTGAACGACGGAACTCGAGAGGTTCCAGACCGGCTTGATGCCGTTCTTCGCAAGGAGCGTCATCGTCGCGGACGAGCGCGAAGCCGGGTCGGTGGCGAAACGTGCCTTCACGGCTTCGATTTCCGGCGCGAGCGCCAGCTCGGCGCGTCGATCTCGCTCGGCCCGCATCGTCACCGGGAAGATCACGAGACGCACGAGGAGGACCAGCATCAGAATCGCGAGGGTCAGCGAACCGGCCTGATCGCGGCACCACGTGAGCGCACCGCCGAGAGGGGCAGCGACGACGGACAGGAGCGTCTTTTCCTCCTGCGCCGCCTTCCACGCGGCGACGTGCTCCTTGTCGGAAACCGCGACCGCGAAACCCTCGGGCACGGTGTAGCGCCCCAAGAATTCGTAGCCCATTCGAGTCAATCGCAGGCCTACGACGAGACCGAAGAAGGAACTGCGCTTGTCGTAGCAGGGCACGACGACGGGGCGCTTCGGTAGCGACGCCAGTGCGGCGTCGAGCTCGGGCGTGGTCAGCTTGCGGTAGGGGACGTTGATCGCGCCGGGCAGGTGACCGAGGACCTCGAAATCGCCCGGATAGCGAACGTCGAGCAACGTGATCTCGCCCCCGGCCATCAAGCGCTGGACGTCGGGCGTATCGAGCAGGATGTCTTTGCCCGGGTAGTCGGGGATCTCGCGCAGGTCGCGGCGCTCCCGATCGAGGTTGAATGCGATCGGGCGTTCCTCGGCGATCCACTTCTCGTAGCCGCCGATGAGGAAGGTGCTGTCGAAGCCGCGCTTGCGCAGTTCCTCGGCCAGTTCCGAGCTGCGATTCCCGTTGAAGCACAGCAGCGCGACCGGATTCGCCCGATCCAGGTAGCGATCCGCGTCCGCCAGGACATCGGGGAATCGCGCGTGGCGCGCACCTTCGATCGCACCGACTTCGTACTCCTCGGACTCGCGTACATCGAGCATCTGCACGAGCACACCGGTTTGGATCCGACGCAGGAGTTCCTCGGTCGCGAGCCCGTCCGTCCGCTCCTGCTGCTTGCTGAACGACAACTCACGCAGCGACACATCGACGATCTTCTTGCCCTCTTCGCGCGAGTTCCGGTTCAGGTTGACCTGGAGCCGCGTGTTCGTGTCGTCGGCGATCTTGGCCGCGTAGAGTCCCCAGCCCACGCTGCTGGCGACGCAGAGACCGACGGCGACGAGGAAGGCCGTACGGAAGCCACGTCCGGAGTCCGCCCGGCTACCGCGCTTCTTGCGTACCCACAGCCAGCGCCCGAGAACCACGCTGGCGAGGCCGAGGACCTGAGCCGAGCTGGCGAACAGGTTCACCATGACGTCGGGCGAGGGGATCGCCCAGGCCGCGCTGGACAACGCCACGAGAGCTGCGACCGCAGCGAGAGGACGGCCGACGCCGTCCAAGTCGGACCAGGGCAGGGCGGCTCGGGGTGGCGTCACAGCGCTGGTTGGCGTCACGGCGCTGGTTGGCGTCACGATGCTGATTGGCGTCACGATGCTGGTTGGCGTCACGGTGCGGATCGACGGCACGGTGCGGGTCGACGTTTCCATGTTGTCTCGCAGGGGGCGAGCGAGCTGGATCTCGGGGCAGAGACCTGAGAAATCCACTCCGTATGTCGCTCGCTCGGCAGGGCACTTACTTCATGATTTCTTGATAAGGGGCCGGCCAGGAACGGTTTGCGAGCGCATCGCACTGCGCCAAGGGGAGGCGCGCCCGGTCAAGCCCCGGCCCGCTTCGGGTCGATGAGTCGAGGGCCGGATCCGTCCTTTCGATCCACTGCCCCAGGACCCCCCCAGATGCTCACCCAGCTCACTCGTCGTGCCGCCTGCGCCCTCGTGCTTTGCGGCCTCGCCACCACGCTCCTCGGGCAGGCCACGAAGGACAAGTCCAGCGAGACGCTGTCGCTCTCCTTCGGCGTCTACCAGACGGACAAGGCGACCGTCATGTACAAGACGTTCATCCCGATCCTGGAGTCGATCCAGGACAGCGTGAGCAAGGAGCTCGGACGCCCTGCCGACATCGAGCTCACGATCTTCAAGAGCTACGACGACGGCATCCGAGCGCTCGTGAATGGCCAGGTCGACCTGGTGCACTTCGGTCCCGCATCGTACATCAAGGCGAAGGCCGCGAACCCGGCGCTCCAACTCGTCGCGATGGAGCACGAGAAGGGGGAGAAGCGCTTCAAGGGCGTCATCGCCGTCAAGACGGACAGCCCCTTCAAAACGATCGAGGACCTGCGCGGCAAGCGCTTCGCGTTCGGGGACAGGAACTCGACCGTGGGGCGCTACCTCGTGCAGGCGCAGCTCGTCGACAACGGGATCTACGCCAGGGACCTCGCGTCGTTCAAGTACATGGAGCGCCACGATCAAGTGGCGGGTGCCGTCGAATTGGGCGACTTCGAGGCTGGCTCGGTGAAGTCGAGCACTTTCAAGAAGTACGCTGAAAAGGGCACGCTGCGGATGCTCGCGGACTTCGAGAACGTCGGGAAGCCGGTCGTCGCGCGTGCAGGGTTCGATCCCGCCGTCCTGGTCGCCGTTCAGCACGCGTTCTACGGTCTGAAGGACGAGGCGATCCTCAAGGATCTCAAGGTCAGCGGGTTCCTGCCCACGTCGGACGCCGAGTACGACTTCGTGCGCGCTGGCATGAAGAAGTCGGCCCTGTTCGAGTCCGCGGTCGGCAACTGAGGCCGCGAGCGTGAACCAGTCGGAGCGACCGGGCACACGCCGCTTCGGGCGGCTGGGCGTCCAGATGATCGGGGCGACCTTGGTCGTCCTGTCGCTCGGTCTCGTTCTGACCAACGTTCGCACGCTGCACAGTGAAGAGGAACTACTCTCGGAGCAGCTCGACGCGCGGGGGAGTGCGCTCGCCCAGCTCACCGCGGTCTCGTGCGCGGAGCTCATCCTCGGCACCGACGTGCCGCGCGTCGAGACGATCCTGAAGGAGCTCCCGAAGCGGGACCCTGACGTCGTCTACGTTCGCGCGGAGAAACCCGACGGCACGAAGATCTTCGAGGTCTACCGCGACAACCAGGCCGGTTCGCTCGCCGTGGAAACCTCGCGGCAGTACGTCGCGCAGTCGATGGCGGTACTGGCGACCGAGCTCGGTGAGGAGCCGCTGCAGCCGAAGCATGTCGGGCAGATCACGCTTGGACTCTCGATCTCGAGTCTGGCGGAGCTCAAGGCCGAACGAACACGAGTCCTGGCGCTCGAGGCTGGTCTCTGGTTCTTGGGGTTTGGGCTCGCGCTCTCGTACGTCCTCAGGTGGAAGCTGGCCAAGCCGCTCGAACACTTGGACGCCCAAGCCTCCGCGCTCGGCCGCGGCGAACTCGACACGCCGGTCTACTGCAAGTCGAACAACGAGATCGGTCGCCTCGCGACCACTCTGGACGGCATGCGCCAGAATCTGCGCGCGTCGTACACCGAAGTCCGGGCGAACAACACCGAGCTCGTGCGCTTGGGAATCCTCAAGGATCGCGCGCTCGAGGACCTGGCGAAAGCCCTGGATGCAGCCAATGCAGCCAACAGGGCCAAGGACGAGTTCCTGGGCGCGATGAGTCACGAGCTGCGCACTCCGATGAACGGGATCATCGGCATGACTCAGCTCCTCATGCAGACACCGCTCGACGCGGATCAGCGCGATGCGGCCGAAACGGTTCGCGGTTCCGCCGAAACTCTCCTGGTCATCATCAACGACGTTCTCGACTTCTCGAAGTTGAATGCCGGCAAGATGGATCTCGCTCACGTCGTGGTCGACCCGCGTGCGTTGATGCAGGAAGTGGTCTCCATCTTCGTGCATTCGGCAACTCAGAAGGGGTTGACCCTCGAATGGAGCGTGGACGACGCCGTGCCGATGCGCGTTCTCGCCGATCCCGCGCGCTTGCGGCAGATTCTCGTCAACCTCGTCGGCAACGCCGTCAAGTTCACGGCGAAAGGTCGAGTGGTCATCGACGCTGCGGTTCAAGGCGTGCGCGCAGGCAAAGTGGAGTTGCGCTTCACGGTGACCGACACGGGCGTCGGGATCACCGAGTCGAGTCGCTCGTCCATGTTCAAAGCCTTCTCGCAGAGCGATACGACGACGACGCGAGGCTTCAGCGGAACGGGTCTGGGGCTCGTCATCGCGCAGCGCCTCGTCGAGATGATGGAAGGCTTGATCGACTTCGAAAGCGAGCCCGAGAAGGGCAGCACGTTCTGGTTCACGGTCGTGCTCGATACCGCGCCGGGCGAAGCGCGTCCGGCCGGACCGAATTCGCCGCCGCGGCTGCCCATTTCGGCGTCGATCTCTGGCCGCACAATCGTCGAGCCGCGGTCGCTGATCCCGTGTTCGGAGCCGGGCCCGCTTGCGGGTACACGAGACGGAGCCGCGGGCCCTCTACCTGCGTCGAATGCCGAGGCTCTGCGGGTCGCCGGCCTGCCGCTCGCGAACGTTCGCGTCCTGCTCGTCGAGGACAACCCCGTGAACCAAAAGGTCGCAGCGAAGATGCTCGGCAGGCTCGGTTGCAGCGTCGACCTGGCCGAAAACGGTGCGATCGCCCTCGAGCGCTACGACAGTGGCCGGTACGCGCTCGTGCTGATGGACCTCTCGATGCCGGTCATGGACGGGCTCGAAGCGACGCGTCTCATCCGTCAACGCGAGTTGAGCACGGGCCGGCGCGTACCCATCGTCGCGCTCACCGCGAACGCCATGGAAGGTGATCGCGAGCGCTGCCTCGGTGCGGGGATGGACGAGTACTTGACCAAGCCCGTCCGATCGGAGGGCTTGGCCGAGGTCATCGGCCGTTTTGCACCGGACGGCGCGGTGCTCCTGCCTGCGCCGTGACGGCCGCGGGCGGCCCACCGCGATAGCTGGTCACCCACCGCGCGAGGTTCTCACCGGGACAACGCGTGCCGCGTAGGTCGCGGTGTCCGTAGACCAACGTGCGCGGAATGCGGTACTTCGAGCGCACGTCGTCGACGAGCCGGCGTAGGGCCGTCAACGCGGCTTCGCTGGGCTTCGTCTGGTCGAAGTTTCCGATCAGGCAGATGCCGACGTTCTTGACGTTGTTGTCGCCCCTGGCGTGCGCCCCTTGGAACGTGAGATCGCGTCCTTCGAGGACACGGCCGTACGGATCGATCACGAAGTGGTAGCCGATGTCGCCGTAGTGCGTTTCCTTGCCCTGCATGTGAGCGCGCTGGATGTCGCGCGCGGCCTCGAAGGAACGCGCCGCAGTGCCGTCGAGCACGACCGGATCGTTGTCCGCCGAGTGGTGGATCGTGACACGCGTGTAGTCACCGAGCGTGCGGTCCATCAACGCCGGTTTCGCCTTTTGCGCGCCCCACTCGGCGCGCGCGACGAGCGGTACGCCGGTCGCTTTCTTCGCCACGGGGGCGCGCGCGATCAGTTTTTCAGCGCGGGCGGCCCCGCTCGACACTCGCTCGCGCTGGCCGGCGTTCAAGTCCTCGCGCAGCGCGAGTCGGTCGAATCCGGCTTTCGCTGCGCGCAGCCGCGGCGCCACCGTCGTGGCCTTCGAGGCATCCTTCTCCAGCTCGCGACGCGCGAACTCCAGGCGACCGGAATTCAGCACGAGCTCGGCCTCGTTGCGCCATTGTGGCGTCGCGCGCGCGCCCTCGTTCGCGAGCCAGGCCTCGACGCGCCCGAGTTTCTCCCACGACAGTGTCTCGCCCAACCACGGCGGCACCGCGTCGTCGAGGGGCAGCTGGTAAGGCGAGGAGACTCGCGCGGCTTCGGGTGCGGGGGGCTTGGACACGCCGCGGCAACCCGCAGCGCAGACGAGGAGACCCAAGACCGCCGTACCGACCGCCGCGCGCCGCCCCCCGACGGTGCGTGAGCCGTAGGGAAGCCAGTGGATGAAAGACATGGAAGACGGGCATACAGGAGACGTGAGAGTGAAGCAAGGAGTGCGCGAACCGGCCGTGCGAGGCTTGGCGCGCGACGGCGCCCGTGTTCGACTGCACCCCGAATCGAGGAGTTCTCCCGTGCGTTCCGCCACCATCGTCCGTGCCCTGTTCGGCCTGCTCTCCGTCACGGCCTTCTCGCTCACGAGCAGCGTGTGGGCGCGCACTCGAGCGGCGACCGAAGACGAGCGCGCTCTCCTCGCCGAGGAGCGGCGTGCTTGCGCGAGCCTGATCCGTCGCGGCCAAGCGGCGAGCGCGGTTCGGCGCCTGGACGAACTGCTCGCTGCCGACCCGACGGACGCCGAAGCGCGCGTGATTCGGGCTCTGGCCGGACTCGACTTGGGTGACCCCGTGACCGCGGCCGAGGATGCGCGTTTCGCGCGTGCCCTTCCCGGCATCACTCCGGACCTCCGCGCCCGGGCGTTGCGCGTCCTGCTCACGGCCGGTGCGACGCTCGGCGATCCGGCAGGGGCGTTGGAGCTCGCACGCGCCGAGCCGGACACCCTCCAACCGGGACGCGACGCACGCGATGCCTGGGCGCTCGGAACGGCACAGATGGAAGCCGGTCGGCGCGCGGACGCCTGGGCGACGTTCGAGCGCGGGGCCGGGACGGGGGCCGATCAAACCTGGGATGGACTCCTCGCACGCGGGCTCTGTCAGCGCCGGCTGGGGCGATTGGAATCGGCGTCGGCGAGCTTGCTCGCGGCCCTCGAGGTCACGGCCGCGGGGGAGGGCGAGGAAGCCGACGTGCTCGTGGCGCGCGGCGACCTCTTCTTCGAGGCCGACCGCGAGGTGGAGCGCGCCAAGAAGCGCTCGGCCGCGGATCACTACGACGCGGCGCTCGAGCGACATGCGAGCCACGAGGGCGCGCTGCTCGGGCTGTTCCATCTCCACCGCGCGAACTGGCAACGCCAGCGCCGCAATGCGGGGCAGTTCCTCGAGTCGTTGCTCGCCGCGCGTCCACGATCCGTCGAGACTTTGCTCGTGGCCACCTCGGCCGACATCGACGACGGTTTGGCGAAGTCGGCGCGCGAGCGACTGGCGATGCTGGAAGAAGTCGCGCCGCGTCGCCGGGCAGTGCGCACGTTGCGCGCGTCGATGCTCGTCATCGATCGCGAGACGACGGAGGCCGAAAAGATCCTCGCGCAACTCGCCGCGGAAGACGCGCTCGATTCAAGTCCGGAGCGCGAGGTGGGGAGTCACCTCCTCGAGCTGTACCGGTTCGCCGAAGGGTTGCCCTACCTCCAGCGCGCCGTCGAGCGCGATCCGCGCGACTGGGAAGCGCTGACGCAACTCGGTCGCGCGCTGGCGAACACAGGCGACGAGGTCGCGGCGCGCGCGGCGCTCGATCGCGCGAACGAAGCCGCGGCCGGTCGTCAGGACGCGTGGCGTGACAACATGCGTCTCGTCCTGCTGCGGACGGCCGAGCGTCATGGTGTTCGCACCGCGGGCGATCTCACGTTCTCGTGGGAATCGCAGGGCGACGCAGTGCTCGCCGAGTACTTGATCCCGTTCTATTCCGAGTCGCGCGCGGAGTTGGCGCAGCGCTACGGATTCACGCCGACGCCGACCGCGATCCAGGTCTTCCGACGTCATGGCGACTTCAGCGTGCGCTCGACGGGATTCGAGGGTTTTCCAGCACTGGGCGTGTGCTTCGGGCCGGTCGTGACGGCCGTCTCGCCGCTCGCCGAGATGCGCGGGAGCAACTCGTGGGCACGCACGTCGTTCCACGAGTTCACGCACGTCATCCACCTCGGTCTCTCGCACAACCGTTGCCCGCGTTGGATCACCGAGGGGCTCGCGACGTGGGAAGAAGTGAACCGCAATCCGGCGTGGACGCGCAACATGCGGCGCGAACTGCTCGACGCGATCGCCTCGGACGAGTTGATCCGCGTGCGCGAGATGAACCGCGCGTTTCGAGGGCAGCGCATCCTGTTCGGTTACTACCAAGCGGGGCTCGTCTGCACCCTGCTCATCGAGCGTCACGGGTTCCCGGCACTCGTGCGGCTGCTAAGCGCGTTCGATCGCGGTCTCGATCTCGACGCGGCGCTCGAAGAGAGTTTCGGGACGACGCCGGAGGCACTCGATCGCGATTTCGAGGCCTGGGCGCGCGCGCACGTCGCGGCGTTGCGCGTCGAACCGCGTTGGTCGGGCGAGTTCCTCCAACGCGCTGCGATCGGCCTGGCGAAGAAGTTGCCCAAGGACGCCGGTACTCGCGACGCTTGGCAGGATCGCTGGATCACGCAAGGTGTTGGGGCGTGGCAACGAGGCCGCAAGGTCGATGCTCAGGAAGCGCTGCGCGTCGCGCGCCAACATCCGACCGTGAATGCGCGCGCGCTGCTCCTCGCGGGCGAGATGGCGCTCGCGGGTGGCGAACGCGATCAGGCGACCGAGTCCTACCGCGCCGCGATCGCGGCCGGTCGCGACGACTACCGTGCGCGCATGGCGTTGGCGTCGCTGGCTCGCGACGCCGGTGACGACGACGCGGCGCTTCTGGAACTCCAGGCCGCCGAAAAGGTGTTTCCCGGTTGGGACGACGTCGATCTGTCCGCCGAGCTCGCGCTGGCGGACCTGCACGCATCGAAGGATCGCGAGGACGAGTCGATGGCCGCGCGCGAGCGCTGGCTCGGTTGGAACGCAGGCGATGCGATGCGTCGACGTGCCGTCGCAGCGTGGCACGTCGAGAACGGGCGACTCGACCGCGCGATCACGCTCCTCGCTGAAGCCAACGAGGTCGATCCGTTCCTGCGCGGAGTCCATCGCGCATGGGGCGACGCGTTGCGCGGGGCCGGACGTCACGCCGAGGCCCTGCGCGAGTACCGGATGACGCTCGCGGTCTCGGCCGAGCTCGACGTGGACGACGGTTCCGATTGGCCGGCGGAGAAGACGGCCGAGGTGCTTGCGCTCCAAGCAGCGAGTCACGAGGCGCTCGGGGACAAGGCCGAGGCTCTGGCGCGAGCGCGCGAAGCGTTGGCGCTCGACCCCGAAGCGAAGCTCGCGCGCGAGGTGCTGAATCGGATTCAATGAGCACGTGACGACCGCTCGGCGACCCGTGTTCGTAGTTCTCGATGGCGTGGACGGCTGCGGCAAGAGCACGCAGGCGGTGCGCCTCGTCGCTCGTCTCGGTCACGAAACCGGACTGCGCGTACACCACTTGCGCGAGCCGGGCAGCACGCCGCTCGGTGAAGCGTTGCGCGCGTTACTCCTCGGGCGCGAGCACGCGCCGACTCCGCGCGTCGAGACACTGATGTTCGCGGCCGCGCGCGCGCAGATGCTCGCTGAACTCGTTGCGCCGGCGCTGCTGCGCGGTGAGCACGTCGTGTGCGAACGATTCCATCCGTCGACGTTCGCCTACCAGGCGGTGGCGGGCGGACTGCCCGAAGCCGAAGTCCTTTTGCTCTTGCGCACGTGGGCGGGCGAACCGCGTCCGACGCTGGAAATCCTGCTCGAAATCGATCCGGAGATCGCGGTCGGGCGCCGTGGGCGAGCGAGCGATCGCATCGAGGACAAGGGCCTCGCGTTCCAACAGGCCGTTGCGCGCGGATATGCACGTTACGCCGAGCTCACGCCGAACGCCGCGCGCATCGATGCCGCGCGCGATGCGACGCGCGTCGCAGAAGATGTGTGGCAGGAGGTCCGCCGTGCGCTCGACTGAACCGCGTGGACATGGCGCCATCCTCGAGGGCATGTGGAACGCGGCGCGCACGGGGCGACTCGCGCATGCGTTCGGTTTCTTCGGACCCGACGGCGTCGGCAAGTACCTCGCGGCCGAGCGACTCGTGCTCGGACTCGTGTGTGCGAGTGGACCCGGCGCGCCGTGTCTCACGTGCGGCGCGTGCAAGCGCGCGATCTCGGGCTCGCATCCCGACATCCTCGTGCTCGATCCGGTCAGCGCCGACGTCGAGGAGATCTACATGGCGTGGATCACGCCGCGCGACGAACCCGACAAGGACAAACGTCCGGTCGGAGGCGTGGCGCTCGAGGAATTCCTGTCGCTGCGCCCGCTCGAAGGCGGGTGGCGGTCGGTCATCGTCCGCGAAGCGCATCGCCTCCAACGCGAAGGACAGAACGCGCTGCTCAAGACGCTCGAGGAACCGGGCGACGACGTGTTGATCGTCTTGGAGACTGCGCGACCCGAGATGCTCCTCCCGACGGTGCGCAGCCGACTGGTGACAGCGCGTTTCGGTCCGCTGGAACCGGACGATGTGCTCGCTGTCCTGTCGACCGCCTCCGTCGCCGCCGAGGAGGCGCGCGAGCTCGCTGCCTGGAGTCAGGGATCTCCCGGGCGCGCACTCGACCTCGCATCCTCCTCCGCCGGACCGATGTGGGCACTCCTCGGCGAAGTCCTCGGCGGTCGCGCCGATCCGCTCGCCGCCGCCGCGACGTTGTCCGGGGTCGAAGGCGAGTGGTTGGGCCGCACGCCGTCCGCGAAAGCGAGAGCCCGCGCGCGCGCCATCCTGGATCGAACGATCGAGGCCCTCGGGGACATCCAGCGCGCGCGCGCCGGCGTGTCAGCCGAACGCCTCGCCCATCCGCGGCTCGCGCAGGCTGCAGCCGGGATCTCCGACGCCCACCTCGAAGCCGCGCTGGAACGCGCGTTCGAGGCGCGGCAGGATGTCGACCACAATCTCGATCCAGTGCTGGCGGTCGAACGCGCGCTCCTCGCGCTCACTCCCCGCACGTTGACTCGAAACCCACGGTGAATCGAAACGCACGCGCACGGTGAGCGACCCCCTCCGCAAACTGGCCCTCAAGGATGGGCGCTACGCCCCCGAGGCGTTCCAGTTCCTGTACGAGTCCCTCGACCATGCGGTGAGGCTCGCGGGGCGCGAAACGGCCGAGGGGACGGAACGTCACGTCAGTGGCCAAGAATTGCTCGCGGGGATGCGCGTGCACGCGCTCGAAGCGTTCGGTCCGCTCGCCGGACACGTGTGGCGCGCGTGGGGCGTGCACGAAACCCTCGACTGGGGCCGCATCGTGTTCCTGCTCGTCGAAGAAGGACACCTGAATCGTCAGGACGCCGACACGATCGAGCACTTCCGCGATGGGTTCGATTTCGACGAGTCGTTCCAGCGCGGGTATCGAACGCAGCTCGAGCCGGATGTCTTCGGGCCTGGTTCGCCTGAGGAAGGTCGATGATCGATCGGTTGTCGCCGCTGGCGCGCAACGTGGCGCTGGCGGTCCTCGTGTTCCTGGCCGGGTGGTTCTTGTGGTCCGTGCGCGCGGTGTTGAACCCGCTGATCCTCGGCTACTTGTTGGCGTTCGTCCTGCATCCGCTCGTGCTGCGACTCGAGAAGGGCGGATGGAAACGCAGTCGCGCGGTGAACGTGATCTTCTTCGGCGCGGCGGTGCTGTTCACTCTGCTGGCGCTGACCGTGTGGTGGCAGGGACGCGGACTCGCGGTCGAACTCGTCAGCGAGGACGGCCTCGGTTCGAAGGTCCGTCACCGCGTCGAGCAGGCGCTGACCGACCACCGCGCAGAGATCGACTGGTTCTTGAAGCTCGTTCCCGACACAGAGAAGGGCGCAGACCCCACGGTCGTGCCGACCCCGGCGGAGGGCGGCGTCAGTGCGGACCGGCTCATGCACATGGTGCGCGAGTGGTGGGCCTCGTGGCTCACCGACGAGCAGCAGGAGCAGGCCGCGAGCCTCGGATTGCGCGCCGCGGGCGGCGCATACCAGCTCGTCCAAAGCGTCTTCGGGTCGATCTTCGCGTTGCTCGGACTGCTCGTTCTGCTGCCGATCTACACGTACTTCCTGCTATTCGAGTTGGAGCGCATCCACCGTTTCGTGCAGCGCTACATGCCGAGCCGCGATCGCGAACGCCTCACGCGCATCGGTGGGCAGATCGGCGAGGTGCTGGCGAACTTCTTCCGCGGAAGGCTGCTCGTGTGCCTCGCGAAGGGCGTGTTCCTGACGGTCGGACTCTTCGCCGCAGGAGTCGACTACGCGATCCTGATCGGGATGGGTACCGGGTTCCTCACGTTGATCCCGTTCGTGGGGTCGGCGGTGGGCTTCGCGGTGGCGTTGCTCGTGGCGATGATCGAGCACAGCGTCGTGTCGAGCCTCGTACGCGTCGGCATCGTGTTCACGGCGGGGGAAGCGCTGGAGAACTACGTGCTGCTGCCGAAGATCCTCGGGAACAGTCTGGGGCTACATCCGATCGTCGTGCTCGCGTCGTTGATGGCGGGTGCCGCGTCGATGGGGATGTTCGGGTTGATCATCGCGCTGCCCTTGACGGCGACGATCGTGATCCTGGCGCGGGAGTTCGTGCTGCCGGTCTTGGGGCAACTCGCCGATGAGGACGGGAGACCGGACGATCCAAGGCCGCGGAAAGTGCGCGGGTCCTGATTCCAAGCGGTTCACACGGCCCGCGGATGGCGCGGGTCCGCCATCCGCGGGCTCAGAGCGTGTGAAGAATTCACCGCTCTCGCGCTGCGGAGCAGCGCAGATGGAGTCTGAGAGCGTGTAGGCTCGACTGTTTCACACGCTCTCAGTCGGCGCGGTTTGATTCCGCGCACATTTCGGCCGCGGACTCGGGCTCCGCGTTCGGCGACGGACCGGGTTGCGCGGGCGGCACGGTGATTCGACTCGCGACGCGCGCGACGACGGGTGGCGCGGTCGCGTATCCGAGCGTCGGCGACCTTCCGCTGTCGATCGTCGGCGGCATCGGACCGCTCGCTGGAACGCGCGTGTACCCAGCGTGGATCCGCAACTCGGCGGACTTCGGCACGCCGAGCACGTTCAACCTGACGAACGGGTTGCGGGTGGAGTGGTCGGGCTGAGCGCGCATCGGATCGCACCGAGCTCGCGGAAATCGATCTCGACTTGCGGTCACCTCGAGCGCGCGAGCGCAGCGGCGGTCTCGCGCTGGCGGAGGACGCGACTCACGCTGAGAAGGCGGTCCTTGATCGCGTAGATCTCGGGGAACTCTGCGCGGGAGAGCGAGGAGCGAAAGGCGCCGCGGTTCGGAATGCTGTGCACGCCGAAGACCTCGGCATCGTCCCCTGGTCGGCTCGCGTAGGTGAAGGCCCCGCCTTCACTCAGGACTTCGGCGCGTCCGTCATCGATCTCGGCCTGGAGGAGAGGACCCGACCGTTCGCTCAGCGTCTCTCGCAGGGACGTTTCCTCCCGAGTCAGGTCTTCGAGTTTCCATTTCTCGTAGGGCGGCTCGACGGGTTGCGGGGGACTCGCAGCGGACGCGGGCGCTAGCGGGGTGATCCCGAAGTCCGGCGAGTCCTCGCTGCGTTTCGATGGCGCGTCGGTCGGACGTTCGAGTGCGAGAGTTGGCGCTGCGTGCGTCGGCGTAGGCTCCGTGAGCGCGTCGACGGAGTCGGTGGGGGCTCGATCCGTGCTCGACCACCACGCGACCCCGAGTGCGAGGAGTACGGCGGCGGCGAGGAGTGCGAGGAGTTTCATCGTGCGAGCGGGAGACCGGGTGTGTGGGGGGGGGCCGCCGGGAGAGGCAACCGAAGCGTAGCGCTCCCCCCCGTGACGTCGAGGGGACATGAGTCGGTCCGCGAATCGGGTGACGACTCGCGGACCGACGGTTCTAGTCCTGGTGGTTCGCAGCGCTGGCGCTGCTCACTTGTCGAGCACCGCCTCGAGCGCCCGCCGGATCTCCGCCAACTGATCCGCGCCGATCCGCGCAGCATCGCCGTCGCCGAGCAGCGCCAGCGCGTGCTGCAGATCGCTGCGCTGCGTGTCGGTCAGCTTCCGCGCGAGCAGCGGCCGGTCTTCCGGATTCGGGCGCTCGTCGAACGTTGCCGCGTACTGTGGCACGTCCTTCGGCGACGACTTCGATCCCTCCAAGGCCGACGTGATCGCCGCCTGGAGCATCGGGTCGTCCTGGAAGTCGCCCTCGGGGTACGCGACGCCGCGCACGTCTTGCGTGCGTCCGCGGACTTCGCGGCGGACGAGCCCGCGGACTTCCTGCGGCGAGAGCGTCGTTTCGAGGTTCGCGTAGAGCGCATCGAAACCCGGATAGCGCGTCGGTTCGTCGTAGTCGCACTCGGCCAGGCGCACGAGCTCGTTCTGGTCCGCTGCCCACGCGGTGTCCAGCCAGCCACGGATTTTCTTCGACGCGAGCACGCGGCGCATCTCCGTGATCGCGGACGGTTCCAGTCGAATCGGATCGGCCTTCACGCCCGGCTCGACTCCGCCTTCGGACAGGATCACGCCGCCTTCACCGCGCTCGCGGTGGATCGAACGACCCGACGGAAGGCGATAGCGCGCAACCGTGAGCCGCGCACGCGGCGCGAAGTCGAACTTGCCGTTCTGGTTCCAGTCCTTCGTGATCGCTTCCCACGAGTCGTGCATGCCGTTCTGGTTCTCGTCCTCGAACAAGTCATCGCGCTCGCCCGGAATCGGCAGCAATTCCTGCACGGAACCCTTGCCGTACGAACGCTGCCCGACGATCACGGCGCGTTGGTGGTCTTGCAACGCGCCGGCCACGATCTCGGACGCGGACGCGCTGAAGCGACTGATCAGGACCACGACCGGCATGTCGGTCGGAAGCAGCGCATCGTTCATCGTGAAGAGCGTGCGCGGCTCGCCAGCGCGGCTTTCGGTCGACACGACGAGTTTCTTCTTCGGCAGGAACAGATTGGCCACATCACGGGCTTGCGTGAGTAGCCCGCCCGTGTTCTGGCGCAGATCGAGCACGAAGGCCTTCATCCCGCGCGCCTTCATGTCCGTGATGGCCTTGCCGACTTCCTCGGCTGCGACCCCGCTGAACGTGTCCAGCTGCACGAGGCCCACACCACCCGGCAGGAGATCCGTCTTCATCGGCGGGATCGTGACGCGCTCGCGCGTCACGGTGACCGCCATGTCTTCCGTCGGCCGGTCGATCAGCCCGGTGTCCATCCCGCGGCGCCAGATGTAGAGCTTGACCGTCGTGCCGGGTTTGCCCTTCAAGCGTTTGATGATGTCGTCGAGGGGACGCGACCCACTCGACGTGTACGTCGGCCAGTCCTCGATGCGCACGACCTTGTCCTCCGAGTGGAGGCCCATCTTGTAGGCCGGACCCGAGTAGATCGGTTGGCGGATCGTGAACAGGCCGTCTTCCGGATCCTCGCCGACGTAGGCGCCGATGCCGCCGTACTCGGGCTCGAGCAGATCCTCGGCGTAGTTGTCCTGGAACGACTTCGGCGTGAGGAAGCTCGAGTGCTCGTCGAGGCTGCGCAACATGCCATCGAGCGCGGCGTCGAGGAGCTTCTCGCGCGTCGTGTCCTCGGCTTCGAGCGACGCCGTCTCGATCAGGCGCATCGTGGACTCGAGCAAGCGCGCTTCGCGGCTGCCCTTCAGGTCCGCGCCCTCGGACTTCTCCTTGGCGTAGTCGAGGAGGTTCTTCTGACGACGATCGTAGAAGCGGCGCAGTTCTTCTTGCTTCAAGAACGCTTGGGCGAGCCGACCTTCGATGCCGGGCGTCGAGGCCAAACGATCGAGTTCCGCACGGCCCGTTTCGAGGTCGCCGACGCGCGCGAGAGCGATGGCGCCGAGGCCTCGCAGCCGCGGATCCGCGGACTCGAGGAACGCGACGAGTTCTGTTCGCGCCTCGCGCTGCGCACCCGCGCGTCCGAGCGTGTGCAACGCGACCGCGGCTTCGATCCGTACTTCGGGTTCGCGGTTCAGGTCTTTGGCGAGCTTCTGCAGCGAGGCGGCGACCGGCTCGAGCTTCGCGTCCTCGAGCGCACGAAACGTGGGATTGGCCAGGAGGCCGGCGGCCGACCGCGCGATCTCGTCCTGCGCGTCCCCGAGCAACGCTTCGAGGCGCTTCGCGAGCAGCGGGTGGTCGGGTTCCTCACCGGCGAGTCGCGCGGCGACGAGGAGCAGCACGCTCTTCCCGTCGAGCTGCTTGTCCGCGGCCAGCGCGCGATCGAGGGCCTGGTCGAGCGCTGCGCGCTCCTCACCTGCTCCGGCCGCGAGCGCGTCCAAGGAGGCCCAGACGTCGTCGATCGACTCGGCCGCAGCGGCTGCCGCGGCGTGCTCGCGCACCAAGGCGTCGAGGTCGGCGCTGCGGGGCTCGAAGGAGAAAACGAGAGGCAGCGCCAGGACGATCGAGATCAGCATGGGTGTCGCTTCGCGGCAGGGCGTCGTCGGGAAGTGCTTTCCACTTCCCCAAAGGGTCTGGACCGGCACTCTACGATTCGGAGCGCGGACCGCGGGGGCATGAACGCAAAAACAAACCCCTGGGTCGTAGACCGGTGCCGACCACGATCCTCGTGCGCGCGGGGGGGGTGCCCAAGTGGTCGCGTGCACGACTTCGCGTTTCCCTGGGGACGCGACGCTCGATCCTCTGCGAAGAGGGTGCGTCCTGATGACGCCGACCTCGCGGCCTCGAGCCGTGCCGAGGTACTTCGCTGCGTCGATCCAGCGGGTCCGAGTCCGGCCCAGTCAGAAATCGGAACCCTCCAACGAGGCGACAACTAACCGGACATCGGGGGCGTGAGGGATGAAGCCAAGGCCAAGCACTCGGCCTGAGCGCTCAGGGTCGAACGATCTCGATCCAGTTCGGGAACCCGTCGCGTCCAGGATCGAGCGGCGGACCATCGAGCCAGACTTCCCGCCCCACGATCTTGCGGACGCTGCGCTGGCCCGAACCCCCGCAGCGCAACTCGGACCCCGGGCCGAGTCCGCGCACGTCGTCGATGTCGTCGACGAAGAAGACGGCGCTGGGCCACCTGGCGACACCGTTGCGCCAGTTCGTGTCGGAGAAGTCCGCCGGCAGGAGTCGTTCGAGCTTCGGCCGCATGAGTTCTTCGAAGGGCCCCCAGCTTCGTGCGTGTGCGGCCCGCACGCGAATCGAACCCGACCCTTCAGGGCTTACTTGCAGGAACAAGGTCCGGCCGAGCCCTGGGCGCAGCGCGATCGGAAAGCGCCGCGCCGTCTCGTAGGGAGGGAAGCCGAAACTCGACACCTTGCCGGCCATGAATGGGTCCTCCAGGAGCGGCGTGCACGGGAGCGGCACGAGACGATGGGAGTGCACCTCGTATTCGATCTCGATCTCGCCGAGCAGGATCTGGTCGTCCGGCCAGCCGGCCTGAGGAGGGAATCGGACTTCCACTGGGATTCCCCGGCCCACCGGATCCGAGTCCTCCGCGCGCACGAGGACCTCTAGGGTCGCCGCGCACGCTGGCAGCGGCGTCGCGCGCCGGCGCCACAGTGTGTGGAAGACGGTCTGCTCGAACGGCTCGTAGCGCGCCAGGATCTCGCGGTACAAATCCCAGTTCAGGCACTGAACCCACGGTTCCCAGTCGTCTTTCCCCACGCGCAGCGTGCTGACGAAGAGCGGTTCGAGATCGACGAGCGTCTTCACGTAGGCAGCGCGACGCGCGGGCCCGAGCGCATGGATCACGTAGTCGTCGCCGGTGGGTTGCAGCGCGTCGGCGAACACCTCCAACGCGCTGGCGTAGGTCGAGAACAGCCGCCGCTCGCGGGGAACCCCCGTGCTCTCGGCGCGTGAACGGATCTCGCGACCGAGCACGGCCATCTTGGCCATGTATCCGGGTCCGTCCCCGCCGAGCTCGGCCAGGTGCACCGGGTCTACCGTGGGCCAGGGATGGGCGCTCGCCACGCGGCCTTCGACGAGGACGGGCCAGCTGGCCAGCGTGGCGGCGAGGAATCCGATTGCGGCCCCCAGGAGAGACCGCTCGCGCACGTGCTCGGCGACTGCGCGTCGTCTCAACTCGATGCGCGCCCAGGCGAGTCGGCTGCCCTCCACGAAGAGGTACGGTCCGACCAGCCACAGGCAGCGCTCCAACGGGAAGAAGTAGCGTGGATCGGAACTCGAGAGACTCGGC
>JAYTBY010000251.1:0-1877 GCA_043736755.1 Planctomycetota bacterium
CGTCGTGCGCGCCGTGACGCCGGATCTCGCTCCCGCCATTCAATCGTTGATCGCTGCCCTGGTGCACGAGATCGAAGAACCGCGACGGGCGCGCATCGCACTCTCCGCGCCGCCGGGACATGCGCGACTGCGCGAGTTGCTGCGCACGCTCGGCGACGTGCAAGAGATCGAGTTCGACGCGGATGCCGTCGTCCCCGAGGAAGTCGATCTTCTGTGGTGGATCGCCGAAGTGGAGCCGAGCGACCGACACAGCGTCGCGCTCGAAGCACTGGTCGAGCGCGGAGGCTCCGCGGTGATCGGCGCGAGTCGATTCGTTGCGCGCATCGACGGTACCGAGCTCGTGCTCGACGACCTCGGACCGAACATCTCGAGAGCCCTGGCGTCGATCGGTGTCCGTGTCGACGACCGGCCGCTCCTCGAAGCACCGCGTGAGGAAGTGCGCGAGCGCGGTGCCGACTGGACTCGGCATGTCGTGCGCGCGATCGGAACCAACCAGGATTTTCGCGCTTTCGGTGCGCAACCGAACGGCACGCTCGGATTCCAGGCCCCGACGGCTTTGCGGCCGGATCCGGAGCAACTGCGCGCCTCGGGCGCAGATTTCATCTCGCTCGCGACGTCGTCCGAGCGGTGCTTCACGCTCGAGGCGGGAACTCGTCGTGCGGGAGTCGCCGAGCTCTCGAGCGGCACCTTCGGCTCGGCCGAACCACCGCGGACCCTGCTCGCCCTGATCGCACCGCACGATCCGACGCGCGGCAGCGTGGTCGTCGCGTCGAGCACTTCTCCGTTCGGCGATCGAGGTCAGGGCGACCTGAACTTCGTCCATGCCGAGCTGGTGCGCGTTTTGGCCGGAACGCTCGGTTCGGCCGATCGGCGCGTGCTGGCCGCCGTCGCGCAGGCGCGTCCGCCGCCGATCTCGGGCGCGACGAGAGCCGAACGGTGGACCGCGCGTGCGCTGTGTCTCGCGCTCGTCCCCATCCTCCTCCTCGCATTCGCCTCCGCTCGCGGCGCGTTCGGCTCGATCCGTACGGCGCGAAGTCCGCTGCTGCTCCTAGGCACCGCGGTGTCCGCCCTCGTCGGTGTAGGAATTCTGGCGGCCTTGCTCGGACCGCGGATCGGCCTCGATCCGTCGCGCGCTGGCGCGAGCGCGCTCGGCCCCGAACTCGTGACTCTGGCGCGCGAGAGCACCAACGTCGCGACGACGATCACGGCGGCGTTCTCGGATGCGAGCGAACTTCCCGCCGAGATGCGTCCCTTGGTGCGCGATCTCGAGCAGCGTTGTGCTGCGCTCGCGCGGGCAACCGAGAATTGGACGTACCGCGAGCTACGCCCATCCGACGACGACGCGAGCGCGGGGCTGCGTCGGCTCTCGCTCTCCTTCACGACCGATGAATCGCAACGTTCGAGCGAGTTCTTCGCGAGCGTCGTGATCGAACGCGGCGGAGTGCGCCGCGTGCTGGAGTTCCCGGACCCGGCTTCGTTCGACCACGCGGAGTTCCGACTCGCACTCGCCCTGCGCGACGTCGTGCAGGGCCGGCGCGCACGAATCGCGTTCGCATCCGAACCAGCGCGCGTCACACCGGCCGAATCGCTCGAGCTGTACCAACAGCGCGGACTCTTCGCCCCGGGCACGGGCGATCCGTTCGCGGCGGCTCGAGCGCTGCTCGCCGCCAACGGATTCGAAGTCGTGAGTCTCGATCCAGCGCGCACGTCCGAGGACTTCGATCGGTCGGTGCTCGTCGTGTGGATGCAACCGCGACGCGACGCGACTCCGGGAATCGAGCGACTGGCCCGGCATCTCGCGCAGGGCGGGCGCGCGTTGCTCGCGGCGCAACAGCATCGAATCCGGCCGCGACTACGCGCGGAACGCGGAGCGAGTG
>JAYTBY010000252.1:0-1877 GCA_043736755.1 Planctomycetota bacterium
AATTCGAGCGTCGTCACGTCGATGAGCGTGACGCCCGTCTGCAGATTGCCATCGATGCTCACCGTCATGCCAGTCACGAAATCAGTGCCGCGCAGGCGCACGATCGTTCCGCCGCCCGACCAACCGCTGGGCGGGAAGACGCGCTCGATCTGGGGCAACGCCGCGAACGTGAACGCGTTGCCCGCGCGACCTTCGATGCCCGTCGAGTCTTGAACGACGACGTCCCACGCGCCGATCACGCTCGCGCGCGTCGTCAGCGTGATCGTCGTGTCGCCGAGGACCGTGCAACCGCCGACATCACCGTCGACATAGAGCTGATTCGCGAGGATCACGCGCGCTCCTGCACGGAATCCGGTGCCTGTGATCGTGATCTCCGTGCCGCCGGTGAACGTGCCCATCGCGGGCGCCGCGGACAGCACGAACGGATCCTCGGGCGTCACCTCGATCGCACCGTGGAGGACGCTGCGATCTCCGCCCACGTTCGTGACGACGAGATCGACGTGTCCGTCCGGTTGACCGGCGAGGGAGGTCACTTGGAACGTGACCACGGTCGAGTTCCAGCTGATCACGTTGACGACGAAATCCGGGTCGAGCGCGCTGAGCGTCGATCCGGCGACGAGGCCCGTGCCGCGCAACGAATACACCGCCGGCGAGCCGGGAACGACGCGCAACGGCAACTCGTCCGTGTTACGCCCGAGCGCCAACGTCGCGTCGAGCCCGACGCCTTGCGTGCCGTCGCCGACGCTCGCGGAGGTCGAGCCGTCGACGGTCGCCGATGCGATCGTCGTGCTCTCGAAGTTCGTGACGATCGTGTGACCGTCGCCGAGGTTCGCGCCCGCGACTGGTTGATCGAGCGGGCTGGCCTGGACGTCGTACGTTCCGGCCTCCAGCCCTCTCAGCGCGTAGTTGCCGCTCGCGTTCGAGAGCGCGCCGGCGATGGATCGCCCGTTGGAGTCCACTGCGGACACGTTCGCGCCCGCGACGGCCGAACCGTCCGATGCGCGCGTCACGCGCCCCGTGATGGTCGAAAACGTCCCGCTCGGGTACGCGTCGCGCAAACCGCGCTCGTCGTCGGCCGAGATGCTGCGGTGCAGGATCACGGCCGGATCCACGTACGGATACATCGTGGCACCACCCCAACCCGAGTGGTCGAGACCCAACAAGTGACCGAGCTCGTGCGTCGCCACGTCCTGCACGTCGAACCTGTTCGACTCGCCCGACGTCGTGAACGAGAAGTCCGCGCCGTTGAAGAGCACGTCCGCGTCCGAGATCACGCCATTCGAAGCGAACCACACCGGCGTCAACGCGACGATGCCCGTTCCGTTCGGGAAGTAGCCCGACGAATCGTCCTCGTCGAAGATCAGCATGTGGAGGTCGTCCGCCTCCCAATCCGTCCGCGCGCGGCTCGTGCCGCTGGTGTTCTCGACGAGCGTCGCCGTCGTCCCCACCGCGTCGTTCCACGCGCGGAAGGACAACTGGCACGCCGTCAGGTGCGAACCATCCGTGATGTCGTCCGATCCGGCCGCGTTCACGGTGATCGATATCGCAGCCGGCGCAGCCCAACGCAGCGGATTGCCATTCGACGGATGGATCAAGCGCACGTGCGCGGTGACGCCGGTGGCGATGCCGAGCAGCGCGAAGAGTGCGAGCGCAGTGCGTGCGAGGCTCATCGGTTCACCCCCGCGGCGCGCGCGGCGATACCCGAAGTGATCTCGGCCAAGCCCGCGACGTAGTCGATGCCCGGACCGTCGGGGATCGCCGTCGTCGAAGTACCCACGAAATCCAGTCCGGCGGAGCTGCCGACCAAACGCTTCGCACCGCTTTCGAGGGTCACGACGCGCAACGAACCCTGCGCGAGACCGACGGGCATCCGCGTG
>JAYTBY010000253.1:0-1877 GCA_043736755.1 Planctomycetota bacterium
GTCTCGCTGATCGTTCGCGGTGGCCGTGGCAAAGAGCGTCACTCGCTCTGCATCCGATCGCGCCCGCTCGAGCCGCCAGACGAGTTCCGACCGCGCACCGAGGTCGCCCTGCGCTGCGGCGCCGACCGCTAAGTTTAGGGCGCCCGCAGCGTGGCCGAGAAAACATCGGAGGCGTTCGTGACGTCGCCGGACGCGCTGTAACCGGTGACCTTCCACTGCAACGTGCGGTTGTTCAACAAGGGTGTCCACCGCGTCATGAGCTCCGGGTCGGGTATCCAGGTCGTCACGCGTACGCGCGCGGACGGCGTGACGAGCTCGACGCGCCGACCTTGTGCGTCGATCGTCCACACTTCGACCTCGTAGACTCTGGACGCGCCATCCGGATCGCGCCACTCGAACGGTGCGAACCGATCGACGAGTCGGTTGGGGTGAACGGCCTCGAGTCGGCCTCCCAAGTAGGTGGGTGCCTCGGGGTCACGAGAGTTCAGAGCCAGGTAGAGAACGCTCGCGAGCAGAGCGGCCAACCCCGAGAGCCAGGCCCACAACTCGCGCTTCCGCATGGAGCGAGGGCGTTTCGCTGCTGGGCCCTGGCGCGCGAGCTCCTCGAGCAGTCCCTCGATCGCTTCCTCGCCTGGCGCCGGAGCAGCGGCCGCCACCTCGCTGGCGACGTCGCTCTCGAATCGTGCCGCGCCCTGAATTCGCTGCTCCACTGCGCGCAAGTCCGTGTACGTCTGGCGACAAGTCTCGCAGCGGGCCAGGAGTGCGCGCATCTCCTTCGAGTCGGCGTCGAGTCCCTGCGTCCAGAGCGCCTCGAGCAGGACTTCATGATCAGGACCGTGCGCACTCACGGTCCTGCCTCCCGCTGGATTTCTTCGCGCAGCCAGCGCAGGCCGCGATAGTACTGGGTCTTGGCCGTGTTCGATGAGCAGCCGAGCGCGCGCCCGATTTCTTCGAACGTGCACTCCTCATAGTGCTTGAGGCGAATGACCTCGCTCCTCGGAGGGCCGAGCCGGTCGAGGAGCTCGTTCAAGCGCTCGTACTCGCCCAGTTCGGGTTCCGGCGGCGCACCGTACTCGTGAATGTCGGCTTCGACCCCTCTTGCGGCGCGCATCGGCATCCGCCGTGTGGATCGGACGTGGTTCATCAATCGGTGGAAGCAGAAACGCTGCACCCAGGTCTCCAGTTTCGCGCGGCCCTCGAAAGTTTCGAGTCTCTCCCAGATCGAGATCAAGCACTCCTGGGAAACGTCGGCCAAGTCTTCCGCACCGAGCGGTTGACCCAAGCGTGCATTCAGCACCGCCAGAATCCGCGGGAGAATGCGCATGCGCTCCGCGAAGGTCTGCAGTGCCGGCGCGTCGCCGGACAGCACACGTCGCACGAGCTCCAGGTCAGCACGGTGTTGCTCTGCGCGATCCGGATCCCGCGCGCCCGGATCCTGCATCGGCGACCCTTCTCGAGATCTCACAGGTCCGTCGATCTGCACGAGTCGGACCCAACGGTCCGCTGCATCGTGACCGAGCGCGAGCAGGTCCACGTTCGAGACGCACGAGGAATCCACATCCGCGAAGGAGTCTAGCCTATGAGGCGGGCGCGGGGGTAAGGCTCAAGTCGTCCCGTCGCACGACCCTCGCAAGTCCCAGAGGTCACCGGCAGCGCGACCCGCGTCACCGGGGTCGCGCTCGAAGCCGGGTATCGAAACGCCTGCGCCCGAGCCCCTGCAGAGTTCACGGGAACCCGCGCCTCGTAGCGACCCCATTCGCTTTCGCGAGCGCGGAAGCTCGGGTTCCTCGTGCTCACTCAGCTACCCCAGAGCACCGACACGCCGTTCGTCAGGTTGAACGTGTCGCTCGTGCAGAAGCTCGCGGCGTTGCGGTACC
>JAYTBY010000254.1:0-9234 GCA_043736755.1 Planctomycetota bacterium
AGCGCCGGCTCGGGCTGCAGGTTGTAGTTCTTCGGCACGCCGCCGCCGAGGATCAGCGTCCCGAGCGCCTTCGTGTCGCTCTCGCGCAGTCCCCACAGGTGGTACGCGCACGACTCGAACACTTCCTTGTGCAGGTCGAGGTCGAAGCCGTACGGCGTGCCGTCGATCTGCGACAGCGCCCAGAGCTTCATCGAGTTGAGGAACACGGATCCGTCGCCCGGCGCGCCGACGAAGACGGGGATCGACTTGCGCTGGCACAGGGCGAGCAAGCCCTCGCGCGCCTTGTTCTTCTTTTCTTGCGCGGCGTATCGCCGACCGAGCAACCAGCGCATCTCGGTGCCCGTCATCTTGCGTTGGAACTCCGGTTCTTGGAGGACCGCCGAGATGTACTGGTCCTGACCGAGCAGCACTTCCTCGTCGAAGCCGATGTCCGTGATGCGGATCGTGCGTTCGTCACGCAACGCCGCGTCGGCGCCCGAGATCGGCACGGAATGGAACGGATGCTTCTTCGCGTCGTCGAGCGCGCGGTGACCGTCGTGGTAGCAGACCGCGTCCGTCGTCGAGATGTACGCGAACCAACCGGTGTCGAGCAGCGGATTGAGCCACGCGTAGTGTTGGCCCGAGGCCGTGATCGGCCCCGACGCCGCGAGCGTCATCGGCAAGCCCTGTCCGACCGCTTCGTCGAGCAACGTCCACAGCCGGCGTACGTAGCCGCCGCCGAAGCTCGGCAAGCAGCTCTCGAGCAGCTCGTCGAACTCGTGGACCTCGGTGACTGGCTTGTGGACGAGCTCGCGCGAAGCGCTGCCGCCGGCGCCGAAACAGCTCGAATTCTGATCCTTCCTGGTGGGCATGGGGGAGGAGTCTAGGGGCCTGTGCCTCCCGGTCGAAGAGGCTCGTGCGCGGCATTGCGCGGAACGCGCACTTCGAGGATCCTCCTCGCGCTCGACGAAGCCCCCCCCCATGACGAAACACCCGACCGATCTCTTCAACGCCGAGGCCAAGGCCGCGTACTCGAAACAGGACTACAAGCCGCGCCGGCGCATCGAAGGGGTCGAGATCGTCGACCTCAAGCGCTTCAACGACGACGGCGGGTCGATGTGCGAGCTGGGACGCCTGAACGAAGGCCTGCACGCGCAACTGCCCGGATTCGTCGTGCGCCAAGTCAACTACAGCGTGCTCGAGCCGCTGGCGATCAAGGCCTTCCACTTGCACACCCGCCAGACCGACGTCTGGTTCGTGCCGCCGACGGACAAGATCCTGCTCGTGCTCGCCGACGTGCGCGCCGGTTCGCCGACGGAAGGTCAAGTCATGCGCTTTCCCCTCGGTGACGGGAATTCGCGGCTCGTGCGCATCCCGCCGGGCGTCGCACACGGCTGCAAGAACCTCAAGACGGCGCAGACGAGCCAGATCCTCTACTTCGTCGACGTCCAGTTCTCGACCGACGACCAGTGCGATGAAGGTCGTCTCGCGTGGGACCACTTCGGCACGGACGTCTGGGAAGTCGAACGCGGATAGTGCCGCTCGTGTTCGCGGCTTGCACCGTGCACCCACAGGTTTGTCGAGTGCGCGCGTGGGTGGTCCACTATGGCGCGTTCCATCCCCACGCTCCCGGAGACCTTGACATGTCCGAGCCCACTTCTCTCGACTCCGCAGCGCAATTGCGGAACATCCAGATCGTACTCGTCGCCCTGGCCCTCGGTGTCGCGCTCTTCGCAGGCGTTGCGGCATTCGTCGGGCCGGTGGCCTCCGAGTTCCGTCCCGAATTCCACGGCAAGGACGTCCTGGCGATCGTGGCGGTCTGCGTCTCTCTCCAGGCGATCCCGCTCTCGTTCTTGATCCCGGCCAAGTGGGTCAAGGGCGCGCGTGATCGCGATCCCGAGACCCGTCGGAGGAACTTCCGTGGCGGCCGCATCGTCGCAGGCGCCGTGTGTGAGGCCGCCGCTCTGCTGTGGTGCGTCGCGCTGCTCCTCACGGGCAACCTCTGGTATCTGCCGCCGATCGCGGTGCTCGTCGCGTTGATCGTCTGGCATATCCCGTCGCGGGATTCGTTCGAAGAAGCGACGGGCCAGCGCGTGCCGAACACCTGATCGAGTTCAGCGCGTCGCAGGCTCGACGTGCGTCTTGCCGTCACGGTAGAGCGCGAGTCGTGCTTCGATCGTCGCGCGCGCCTGGGGCGGCGCGATGCGCAGCGCGGCTTCCGCGTGGCGGATCGCTGCCAGAAAATCGCCGTCGGCGGCACAGGCAGCCGCGAGCGTGTCGAGCAACACGAAGTCCGCGCCGCGGCGCGTCAGCAGCCCCTCCGCCAGCGCGCGCGCGCGCCGCGGGTCGCGGACGTCGGGATCCGCCGACACGGAGAGGATCCAGGCTTCGTACTGCTCGAGACGCACATCGTCCTCGGCCTCGCGTCGAGCTGCGCGCACCGAGGAGAGGCCCGCACGCGTCGCTCCGAGTGCACTCGCCTGTGCGAACCAGGCATCGCTCTGTCCGGCGCGAGCGCGTGCGTGCGTCGGGTCGGCTTCGAGCGCCGCGCGGAAGTGTCGCAGCGCGCTCGCGGGGTCCGCATGGAGGAGGTGCCAGTGCCCGAGGTTCGTGTGGGCCTGATCGCGGAGATTCGGATCGCGCGCGCCCGCTTCGAAGAGAGCCTTCGCGCGTGCGACGTCGGCCGGAGTCCGCGTCGGGCTCTTCATGAGCTCGATCCCGAGGCTCACGAGCGCCAGCGACGCGGTCGGGTTCTCCACCAGAGTCGCTTCCCACAGCACGCGCGATCCGGCGAAGTTGCGCGCTGCGCGATGGACGAGCGCGGCCCAAGTCGCGAGAACGATCGCGCTCACGAAGATAGCGATGCGTGCCTGCGCGGCACTCGGGATGAAACGGCCTGCGAAACGCGCCGCGAGGACGAGGAGCGCCAGCAGTGGAATGCTGCCGAGGTACGCGAAGTGATCCGCGACCCACGAATAGCGGTGCGGGTAAACGGGCACGAATCCGAGCGCCGGCGCGAGCGTGATCGCGCTCGCGAAGACGAAGAGGATCGGTGCCCAACCGAGTCGCTGCTTCCAGGCGAAGAGCACGGCGACGAGCGCGACGATGCCGACGGGCGCGATCCAGCGCAGCGCGGTGGCGACGCTCGGATCCCAACGTGGGTACACGAACATGGTCGGATAGGGGAACCACGTCGTCTCTGCGTAGTGCCACCACGCGCGCGGCGCGACGAAGAGCCAACGCTCCGCGCCGGAGTGAGCGAATTCGCTGCCGGTTGCGCCGACCTTGACCTGTTCGAGCCAAGCGGTGAACCAGCCCGCGAGCACGCCCAGCGCGAGGAAAGGAATCAGCGGCGCGATGTCGCGCCAGCCGAGACGGCGTCTACGCCAGAAGATCGCTGTGGCGATCACGATCGGCAGCGTCGCCGTCACCGATTTCGAGAGCAGCGCCGCGACGAAAGCGAGGAATGCTGCGGTCCACCAGCGTGCTCGTCGCTCGTCGTCGAAGCGCAAGTACGCGAGGAACGCGAGCAAGTAGAACGCCGCCGACATCACGTTCTTGCGCTCGGTGACCCATGCGACCGACTCGACGTGCATCGGACTGAGCGCGAATAGCGCCGCGGCGATTCCCGCGCCGGGCATTCCGAGTCGCGTGAGGAGCTTCCACACGAGCCACACGTTCACGAGGTGCAGGAGCACGTTCGTGAGGTGGAACACGTTGGGTTGAAGGCCGAAGAGCGCGTGTTCGACCCAGAAGCTCGTGAAAACGAGCGGGTAGTACTGCGGCGTGTTCGAGACCCACGCGCCGCTTTGTGCCTGGTGTCCGAGCGTCCAGATCGCGCTCAGGCCGTCCGCCGCCAGAACGTGCACGTTCTCCGTGACGTAGCTGTCGTCGTCCCAGATCCACCCGCCGCGCAGGGCCGGCAGGTAAGCCAGGAGGACGGGAACGACAACCAGGATCGTCGCCCAGGTCGTCGTCCTTGTGCGGCTCGGCGTGGAGTTCACGCGCGGAGACTACGAAGCTCGGGGTCGCCGTTCCTCACCAGATACGAAGGTGGCCGCGGGGAGGCACTCCCACGGCCAGCAGTTCACCGTCGCAACGGATACGCGTCGACAAGAGCCGACGCTGCTTCCGAGGTCACGGTGCCCAGGTCAATTCGACTCCGTTCGACAAGTTGAACGTCGACGCCGTGCAGAACGCGGCCGCGTTGCGGTACCAAACCTGATACGTCCGGGTACCGGGCGCGCCTACGCTGCCGCGCACCGAGACGCTCGGATCCGCGCCGACGGAGTACGCGCTCGTACCAGCCGCGTTCGTCTTCGTGCCGAGCCTGATGATCGAGCCCCCGGCGCACCGCAGTCCGTCGCCGAAGACGTTGCCGAGGCCACCGTTCTGCCGCGTGCTGCCCTGGAAGTAGAGCGCGCTCGAGTTCGGCATGGCCGCACCCGTGAGCAGCACCGTGTCTGCCGTGAGACTCGCAATCCCCGTGGCGACGATCGTGGCGCCGCTGCCGAGCGAGCTCAGGCATCCGGCGTTCGCACCCGGCGCGCTGGCGTTGCTGCACGGACACGCCGTCGCGCTGCCGTCGCCGTAGCAGTACGACGCGCCGATCGGGCCGGGCGTGTACTTCATCTGGAATCCGTTCACCGTCGCGAGGTTGTTCGCGGGCGTACCGGGATCGTCCGTGACGACGGTCAGCGTTCCGCCGACCCCGACTGCGACCGTGTGACTCGCGTAGCTGACGCCGAGCACGTGCGGCGAGCCGTTCCAGTTGCCGGTCAGAATCTGCGGACCGCCGGTGCCGCCGACGACGTCGACGCGGGTCTTGTAAACCGCCGGGAAATCAGGCGCCAACCCGTACGTCGTGACCTCATACGTTCCCGGCAGGAGCCCCGTGAACGCCCAAGTGATCGATCCGCCCGGCGCGCCCTGCGAAACTCCGCCGACATCGCGCGCATCTTCCATGAGCAGGCCGTCGTCGCCGTTCCACGTCGGGTAGCCGATGAAGAAGTCGCCGAAGCAGCCGGTCGGCGTGACCGCTGCGAGCGTGATGGCGCCCGTGTTGTCGTTCAGCCCGACCGGCGTCTGCGCGGTCGTTCCGACTCCGAACCAGATGCCGGGTTGATTCGCGGCCGCGCCGTACGTCGAAGACGGCAAGGGTGCGGACTGATTCGCGCCGCCGTCCAGGTTGAAGTTCCGAGCGGTGGTGGTGCTCGCGAGTGCGAGGAACACACGGTCGTTGCGCGGAGGAGTGTGGAGCTCATCATGGAGGAGGGCGTGGAACGGATGCTGTTCGGATAGCGGGTTGGATGCCGGGGGGGGGTGCTCGACGGCACGCCAGCGCGTATCCATGAGAGGCTAGCTGGGGTTCGTAGAAATAGGCTCGGCAGCCAGCTCGCAACGTCCGATTCGCCCGGTGCATGACCGCAGTCCTACACCGAGCGAATCGTTGGCTTCTGGGTCCCTTGGCGATCAGGGCGCCCAGGAGACCTGCAGTCCGTTCGTCAGGTTGAACGTGCTCACCGTGCAGAACGCCGCTGCGTTCCGGTACCAGACTTGGTACTCGCGCGTCCCCGCGCCAAGCACGACTCCGCGCACGGAAACGGCCTGGTCGCCGCCCGTCGGGAAGGCCGACGCGCCACCCGCGTTCGTCTTCGTCCCAAGTCGCGTGATCGAGCCCGCGGCGCAGCGCAGTCCGTCACCGAACACCGCACCCGCACCGGCCGACTGTTGCGCGGTCCCCTGGAAGTAGAGCGCGCTGGAGTCCGGCATCTGCGTGCCTTGGAGAAGCAGCGTGTCGTTCCCGAGCGACGCACTCCCTGTTGCCACGAGCTTCCCGCCCAGTCCGAGCGAGTTGAGGCAGCCCTCGTTCGCGCCGAACGCGCTCGAGTTGGCGCACGGGCAGGCCGTGGCCGTGCCGTCGCCGAAGCAGTAGGCCGTGCCGGGGTTCGTCGGTCCGCCACCGCCGCCGACCTTGACCTGGAAGCCGTTCACGGTGGCCAGGTTCCCCGCCGGAAAGCCGGGATCCGAAGTCACGATCGTGATGCTCTGATTCGCTGCGATCGTCACCGTGTGCTTCGCGTGCGTCACGCCGAGGAGATAGGGCTGACCCGGCCACGCACCGCCTACGATCTGCGGACCTTCGACCGCGTTCGTCACAGTGACCCGAGTCTTGTAGGTCGCGGGCAGATCGGGAGCGATCGCGTACGTGGTGATCTCGTACGTCCCACCGGCGAGTCCGCCGAGGGTCCACGTGATCGTCCCACCGCCCTGTCCCGTCGAGCCGACGTCGACGGCGCGCTCGAGGAGGAGTTCGTCGTCCCCGTTCCAGGTCGGGTTCGAGAGTTGGAAGTTTCCGAAGCCGCCTACGAGCGAAATGTTCGCGCCCGTGACCGCGCCGGCGAGATCGACGAGGTTGCCGGTCGTGGGGTTACTCGCGCTGACCATGTTCCAGACGCCAGGCTGATTCGCACCTGCGCCGAAGGAACTGGACGGGCGGTGGATGAACAGCGAGCTGCCGACGTCGATGTTCAGCGATTGCGCGCCCGCTGCTCCGGCGAGGAGCGAGAGCGTGGCGGCGGAGAGGAAGCGTGCGGTGAGCGACATGGTGCGAGTGGTGGAGGGTCTCGGAGAAGAACTCCCCGAACCCTACCTCGGCACCGAGCACTCGGTCGGGCGACCCAGCCAGTCCCGGACAGGTCGTCGGCTCGACGGGTTCTCGCGTGCGCCGCTCACCCGGAAAACCGTTCGCGGTCAGCCCGCGGCTTCCGTGATCTCGATCATCCGTTCGAGCGCGCGCCGCGCGTCGCGCACGAGCGCCACGCGTTCCGGTTCGTCCAATCTTTCCCGACGTCCGCTCGTCTCGTCGACGACGTCACCCGCGAGGACGCGATTCAAATCCGGCGCTTTTCCTCGGCGCAAGAGGTCGAGCATGCCGGCCAAGTGCGGCGGATCGTTGCGACTCATCGTCGCGCAACCGCAGCCCGCGGCGGGGAAGCCCGGCTCGGGGATCTCGGTCAAGTGCACGACCTCGACGCCGCGCGTCCGCGCGAGGTCGCGCGCGTTGCGCACGAAGTGGCCCTCGGTGCCGATCGCGAGTCGCTCACCCGGCTTGGCCGATGCGACGGCCTTCCACAAGAAGTCGGTCGAGCCGGCGCCGTCGGCCGCCTGCACGACCTCGAGCGGTGACTCGGGATGCACGAGGACTTTCCATCCGCGCGCGCGCCACCATTCGACGTGTTCACGCCGGAAAACGGTGTGAACTCCGCAGTAGCTGCCCCACAGGATCATCTCGGCCTGGTCGAGCGCCGCGAGTCCGCCGACAGCTGACATCTCGCCGAGCTTCATCCCGCTGGCCCACTGTCGCGGTTCGGCGAGTTGCACGACGCGATCGAGCGACATGCCCAGTTTCCAGGCCGTATTTCGACCCAAGTGGTGGTCAGGGACGAAGAGGATCTTCTTCCCCTCGGACCGCAACTGCGCGACGATCTTGTGCGCGTTCGAACTCGTGCACACAGCGCCGTTCGTGCGTCCGGCGAGCGCCTTGAGTCCGCCGCCCGTGTTCATGTACGCGACGACGGCGAGGTCGTCGCCGTAGCGCGCGACGAGCTGTTCCGCGGCCGGGAGCACCATCCACTCCTTGGCCAGCATCTCCATCGTGCAGCCGGCCTTTGGGTTCGTGATCCACACCGATTGGTGGTCGCCGGCGAGGATCGCGATCGTTTCGGCCATGAAGTGCACGGCCGACTCGACGATCACGCGCTTCTCGGGATTCCGTGCCGCTTGCAGCGCGAGCACGTAGCTGTCCGCGACCGTACCGCCGTAGCGCTCGACGAGCTTCACGATCTCGCCGCCCATGTAGAAGTGCGCGAGGAGCAGCAGCGAATCACCGAAGTGATCGCGCGCGGGAATCGCGTACTGATCGAGCCAGGGGAAGATCGTTCCCGGCAAACGGTTGGGCAGCGCGAGGTACTCCTCGGCGTACGGTTTGAACTCTTCCTGATACCAGTCGAGCGGGAGGTCGGTCTGGCAGATGGGCAAGTCCGCGCGCAGGACGATGCCCGAGGACTGGACGGCGGGGGATCTGGTGGGCGGGGTCACACCTCGACCATAGCTTGCGCGGCTGTCGATCGGAACCCGGTCGGCGAGCTGTCAGAGCGGAGCGTGAAGAACCTGGATCAATTCCAGCCGTTCCCCGGTGTGCAAGTCGACTTCGGCTACGAGTCCGAGGCCAGGCACGAGGATCTCGATCAAGAGCTCGAGCGGCTCGAGGGGATCCCACTCCTCGACGTGGATCGCGCCGCCAAAGTCACCGGCCGCGACCGTCACACGCGCTTCGGTGGCGACGACACGGCGCACGTCCTCGACGCAGCCAAGCGCGAGTGCGCGCCGGAACGACGCCGCACCCGTCGGGGAACCGGGTACGAGAACTCCCGGCCGCGCGCCGTCGGTGCCAGCGCGCCACGAGCCCTCGGTCCCGGCGAGAAAACCGGAATCGTAGCGGCGCGTCGACTCGCCGAAACACCAGACCGAGCCGTCGATCTGTTGCGCGAACCACTCCTGCGTCTCCTCGACGAGTACACCGTCGAGCGTCTGACGCGCGATCGTCTCACGGCAGGCAACTCCCGCGATCTCGACGGTGCGCGAGCGTGTCTCGACCTCGATGCGCTCCAACCCGTCCGCGGTGCGCTTCGCGTAGATCAACGTGCGCCCGGGGATCAGGGACACCCACGGGTTGTCGACCTCTGCCGTGAACTGCAGCGGATCGGTCGCGGGTGTGTAGTAGTCCTCGGCGAGGATCGTGCACGCGGCAAGGCGCGCGTCGAGTTGCGCATCGGCCTGAGCGCGCGCCGCGCGTCGAGCGCTCGCGGCCGTTGCGCGCGCTCCGGCGAGATCGCAGGTCGGATCCTGAGCGCACGCGGCGATGCTGCTCCACGCCTCCGCGTCAGCGGCGAGATACGCGGCCTCGAGAAGCGCGCGGGCGCTGGTCTCGCAACCGCCGCCTTTCGGCGTGGGAATGACGATCGACGATGCCGCGTGTGCGGATCCCGAGATCGACACGGTGAGGATCGCGGCGAGGAGAGCGATGCGAATGTGCGTCATGGCATGAGTCCGATCGGCGACGGGCCCTGCGCGCGCGCCGATGGCCCACGAAGGGACCACGAACCACCTGAAGCCAACGTGAAGGCGGCGCGGCGGCCGATCAGGCGCGGGGCTCTTGGAGCAAAACGCCCGGCCCCTCGTCCGGCTCAGCAC
>JAYTBY010000255.1:0-4155 GCA_043736755.1 Planctomycetota bacterium
ATCTGCGTTGCGCAATTCGATCGCGCCGCGAGTCGACGATCTTGACCAGCGACACGCACCTCTCGAGTTCGCCGCGTCACGCTCCTGATCCAACCCGGAACCGGTTCACCATGTCGACCCAGCACCTGTCGCGCTTCGCGCTGCTCGCCCTGATCCTCGCCGCTCCCGTCGAAGCGCGCGTGGCAACGGTTCTCGTGAACGGATCGGACGCGTGCGCTACGCCTGATCCGATCACGGGCTCCGGCCCGTTCGCGTTCGACAACAGCGTGGCGACGACCGGAGTCGACGGACAGGCTACGAGCAACTGCCTGTTCTACGCGCAGAACGGCATCATCCAAGACGTCTGGTTCGCGTGGACAGCGACGCAGAACGGGCGCGTGCTCCTCTCGACCTGCGGTCAGACGGCGGTCGACACGAAGATCGCGGTCTACGCGGGATCGAGTTGTCCCGGCGCGAGCCCGACGGCGCTCGCATGCAACGACGACATGACGAGTTCAGGCGTCGGCAATCTGCAATCGCGCCTCGAATTCGACGTGATTTCCGGCAACACCTACCTGATCCAGCTCGGCCTCTATCCGCTGGCAGCGTTCGGCGGCGCCGGCTCGTTCACGATCCAACACGTCGGCGGCGTCACGTGCCAATACGACGACGGCACGACGGACTACGCCAGCGAAGTCGGAACGGGCGGCGTGCAGCGCGCCTCAGCTTGGATGTATCGCATGGGCGAGATCGGAACCGTGACGCAGATCTCCTCGGTCTCCTCCGCGTGGGGCTGGACGAGCACGGGCACGCCGCTCGTCGCAGGATTGACCGGCGAAGTCGCCGTTTGGGAAGACCCCAACGACGACGGTGATCCGTCGGACGCCGTGCTGCTCGGCCAGCGCGCGGCGCCGATGGTCGGCGCGCACACGGACGCGCTGCAGACGATTCCGCTGGCGGCGCCGGTCGTCGCGAGCGGCATCTTCTTCGTCGGAGCGTGGGTCGAGCACACGAACGGCTTCCCGGTGCCGCGCGACATCCTCGGGTGCAGTGGTCGGACCGAAGTCGGCTGGCTGCTCGGCAACGAGCCGGGGAATCTCGACGCGAACAACTTGATGGCGAATGCCACGCCGCCATTCCAGGCGCCGAACGGACAGACGTACATCTTCCTCCTGCGTGCCGATTGTCAGCCGGCGCAGACGGGTGATGTCTACTGCGCCGGCGACGGCGTCACGCCGCACACCGCGTGTCCCTGCGCCAACAACAGTCCGGCCGTGGATCAGGCCGGTTGCCTGAGCTCGCTCGGAGTCGGCGGTCGACTGCGCTCCGTCGGCACTTCGAGTTTGACGAACGACCAAGTCGATCTCTTCGGCTCCAACATGCCCAACAGCTCAGCCTTGTACTTCCAGGGCACGACGCAGCAATCGGCTGGGAACGGCGCGGTGTTCGGCGACGGATTGCGCTGCGTGGCGGGAACCGTGACGCGGCTCGGAACGCTGACGAACGTGGCCGGCGCTTCGTCCTACCCGCGCATCACCGATCCGAGCGTCTCGGTGAAGGGACTCGTGGTCGCTCCCGGAACGCGCAACTACCAAGTCTGGTATCGCAACGCGGCGAGCTTCTGCACGGTGTCGACGTTCAACCTGACGAACGGGGTGCAGATCGTCTGGACGCCATGACGTGAGTGAACTCGTCGACCACCGTCGACGGGATTCACTCGGCTTCGGCGAATCGATGGCCGAATGCTCCTCCACATCGAGGGTCCTGCCCGCTAGATTCTTCGCGCACGAGCTCGGCTCGCCGCGGGAGTTCGTGCTCTGAAACGCCATCGCGGCGCATCGAGGAGAGACTTCGTGCGCAGACTCATGTACGCGCTTTCGAGCGCTTGGATCGGTTCGTTCGCCGTCGGGCAAGACTTGCAATGGGCTCGCAACCCGACCAACCAACACTGGTACGGGATTTCGCGTCAACCGACGACGTGGAGCAGCGGCGAGACGCAATCGATCGTGGAAGGCGGTCACCTGGCCACCGTTCGAAGCAGCGCGGAGAACGCCTGGATCCAGAGCACGTTCACGGGTTTCAATCCGTTTGGATACTGGATCGGACTCAATGACGTCGCCACCGAGGGCGCATTCGTGTGGACGAGCGGCGAGACCGTTCCGTACACGAATTGGTCGCCGGGCGAGCCCAACAATGGAGGTGGTATCGAGGATGCCGTGCACCTGAACCCGGGGAGCGCGTGGCGCTGGAGCGATGCATCGCCCGGCTCGGGCACCTACACGGCACTCGTCGAACTCACGCAATCCCCGCGGGCCGGATACACGCTGCCTGCGTCGATCTCCGTCCTAGCGCAGCCCGCGTATCTCGCGCTCGGCGATCTGAACGGTGATTCGAAGCTCGATCTCGTGGTTCCCAATTCGGGCGCGGCAAGCATCTCGTACCTCCTCGGCAATGGGGACGGGACTTTTGGAGCGCTCCAGAACCTGACGACACCAGCCACGCCGCGAACGGTCGTGCTGGGCTATTTCGACGCTGACACGGACCTCGATATCGCGGTCGCATGCGGCGACGGAGCTGTGATCCAGATGTTCCTGGGCACCGGCACCGGCACGTTCACCAGTGGGAGCAGCGTGGCGCTATCGGGCCGAGGGCACGGGCTCGTTGCGGCCGACCTCGACGGCGACGGCGACTTGGACCTCGCGGTGACGACGGTCGAGACACAGGACCGACTCGTCATCTTGAAGAACGAGGGCAATGCCACGTTCGCGGCTCCGATCCTCTATCCGACCGGTTCGCGCCCGAGCTTCGTGACGGCCAGTGATCTCGACGGCGACTCCGACGTCGACCTCGTCGTCTCGAACTTCGACTCCGACGACGTTGGGATCTACTTCAACATGGGCAATGCCTCGTTCACGACGGGTGCACTCCTGGCACGGGGCAATGGACCCGGTCGCGTCGCTGTCAGCGATGTCGATCTCGACGGCTTCGTCGATCTCGCGATCCCCAACCGCTTCGACAACACCTTGCGCATCTGGTGGGGTGTGGGCGGAGGCAGCTTCCTGGTCGGCCCGGCTCTCGTCGCAGGCTTCGAGCCGGTCGCATGCATCACCGCGGACATGGACGGCGACTTGCGCAACGACTTGGTCACGTCGTGCTTCGGCAGCGACACCGCGGCGATCTACTACACGCGCAACGGTGGCTTCCTCGATGGACCGAAGGATCTCTATGTCGGCGACGGCACGCTCGGTGCAGCCGCTGGAGACCTCACGGGTGATGGCCGCGCGGACCTGGCGTTCACGGCGAGCCTCGCCGCGAAGGCCGTGACCGTTCTCAAGCTCTCGCGTGACTGCAATGGCAATGGGATCGACGATCCACTCGACATCACGCTCGGTGGTAGCCCCGACTGCAACGCGAACGGGATTCCCGACGAGTGTGACCTCGCTCCCACGGAGCCCTTCGATTGTAATGCGAACGGTGTCATCGATTCGTGCGAGATCGCCGGCAACGGCACGCTCGACCTCGATCTCGACGGAACACTCGACGAGTGCGAGATCGCGGGCACGCCTTTCTGCTTCGGGGACGGATCCGGCGCTGCGTGTCCGTGTGATCCGGGGCAAGCCGGCCCGCCCGGAACGGGTTGCTCCAACTCGTTCGGCACGAGCTGCCGACTGATCGCCGTCGGGAATCCGGACGTCACCGCGGACTCCGTGTCGTTGCGAGCTAGCGGCGTGTTGCCCAATGCCGTCGGCCTCTTCTTCCAAGGCAACTCGCAGCAATTCGGCGGCCTCGGCACAGCGTTCGGCGATGGACTCCTGTGCGTGAACTTCGTGATCAAGCGTTTGGGGATCCGCTACGCCTCGAGCGGCAACATGGTCTACGGCCGCGACGTGCTCACGGACACGCCGATCTCGGTCGTCGGAGTGATCCCAGGCGCTGGCGCGACGCGCTACTACCAGCTCTGGTACCGAGACGCTGTGAGCTTCTGCTCTCCGTCGACGTACAACACGAGCAACGGGGTGCGCATCGTCTGGGTGCCGTGAAGTCGCGGGCCTGGCCGCGCGAAACGGGCGGTAACCACGCCTCGCAGCCGAGCTGGCTGCTCACCCGGCTTCATCGCTCTGTGCGGCTCTGTGCGGCACTGCGCCCCTGAATCACGAGCAGCGCCGCTGGCATCGG
>JAYTBY010000256.1:0-1871 GCA_043736755.1 Planctomycetota bacterium
GTAGGCGTCGAGTGCATCGTCGAGATCGCGCGGCGCGAAGTGCGACGCGAATGCGTACGGCAGTCCAAGCGGTGCCGGGCGGCGGATGCAACGTGCCGATCTGGATCCTGGGGTCGAGCACGTTCGGTGCTCAGCTCGCGGCGGCGCTCGGACTGCCGTACGCATTCGCGTCGCACTTCGCGCCGCGCGATCTCGACGATGCACTCGACGCCTACCGCAAGCAGTTCACGCGCTCGAAGCAGCTCGCGAAGCCGTACGCGATGATCGGCGTCAACGTGTTCGCGGCGGCCACCGATGATGAGGCGCGGCGCTTGTTCACGTCGGCGCAGCAGCAGTTCGTGGACCTCGTGCGCGGCAATCCCGGCCCGTTGCGCCCGCCGATCGACGACATCGAGAAGTACTGGCTGCCGAACGAGAAGGCGCGCGCGTCGGGGATGCTCGACTTCGCGGTCGTGGGGTCGCCGGAGACCGTACGCAAAGGCTTGGAGCGCATCGTGCGCACGACGCAGGCGGACGAGCTGATGCTCGTGTCGGCGATCCACGATCACACGGCGCGTGTGCGCTCGTACGAGATCGCGATGGAAGTCGCGCGAGAGAGCCGCGTGCTCAGTGACGTGGAGCCAACGCGCGAGCGAGCGAAGCTCCCTTGACGGTGGGCAAGTCGTGCGCGGAGTCCGGTAGCGACGGACGTACGTACCGACGGCGCGGCACCGCGCGCGAACTCCTCGCCAGTGTGCCTGGAACCGCGTGCGTGAGTTCCCGCGTTACGTCCGCACGAGTCCGCGGCGCTGCAGGTACTCGATCACCTTCGCGGCCGACTGCGCGAGCGTTTCCTCGCCCGTCTTCACCACGACCTCGGGCGCGTTCGGCGGCTCGTACGGATCCGTCACTCCCGTGAAGTGCGGGATCTCTCCCGCGCGCGCTTTCGCGTAAAGGCCCTTCACGTCGCGCGCTTCCGTCACGGCGAGCGGGGCGTCGACGAAGACCTCGATGAACGGGACCTGCGCTTTCGCTCGGCATTCCTCGCGGATCGCGCGGTAGGGCGAGATCGCGGCCGTGATCGCGCACACGCCGTTCCTGCCGAGCAAGTTCGCGACGAACGCGATGCGGCGCACGTTCACGTCGCGGTCCTCCTTCGAGAAGGTGAGGCCCTTCGAGAGGTTCTCGCGCACTTCGTCGCCGTCGAGGATCTCGACCGGGACGCCGCGCTCGCGAAGGACCGGCGCGACGTGGTTCGCGAGCGTGCTCTTGCCCGCGCCGGACAAGCCCGTGAACCAGAGGATGAATCCGCCGTCCTTCATCAGCGGATCTTGCCTTCGAGGAACGGCACCTCGAAGCACTTCTCGTGCATGATCGGTCCGTGGCCGAAATATCCGGCCTCGCCGAACAGTTCGCCATGGTCGGCGGTCACGACGACGTGCGTGTTCCTGGGGCAGATGTCCCACAGCTCCTCGAAGACCTTGTCGAGGTAGCGCACGGTGTCGACCTGGCGCTCCTTCAATTGATCGAGCTTGTCCTGGTCGAAGAACAGCGGTGCGTCCTTCGTCGCGATCAAGTTCCCCTTCGCGTCGATGTCCTGGTCGAGGTGCTTGAAAACGCCGTTCACGCCGCTGATTCGCGGCAGATTCGACGTGTCCTCGCCCGGCGTCGCGTACGGGTAGTGCGTCTCACCGACGTTCAAAAGGAAGAACGACGGCCGATCCGCGCTGAACTTCATCGTCGGCAGCATGGCGCGCATGTCGTTGTGCTTGTCCATGAGCTGGAACGAATCGAAGTCGCGGTTCACGCCCGTGCGCGGATTCAAGACGGGCATCGACACGCGCGCGTGCGTCTCGTAGCCGAGCGTGTTCCTCAAGAATCCCGGCAGCCAC
>JAYTBY010000257.1:0-1871 GCA_043736755.1 Planctomycetota bacterium
TGATTCCCCTCGAGGGCCTGTGCGTGTCGATCCAGGAATGCCCAATAGAGACTCTTCAGCGGACAGTCTTTGTCCAGAGTGAACTGACAGCCCGCGCAGTAGTCACTCAGCCGATCGATGTAGGTCGACCCAGCGATGTACGGCTTCGTCGTCATGACGTCGCCGACGGCGAACGTGCCCATGCCGAGCACGTTCGGCTCGACGACCCAGTCGTAGGCGTCCACGTATGCAACCCAGAACCAATCCGTGATCTCGCGCGGGTTCACATCGAGGAGCGTGGCGATGTTGGCCAGCACCATGAGCCGCGTGATGTGGTGGCTCCAACCTTCCTCCCACACGTCGCGCACGACCGTGTCGAGGCAGTTCAGGCCGTTTTTTGTGCCCCAGAACGCGGCCGGAAGTGGTGCCGTCGCCCCGAGCACATTCGGCGCCGCGAAGTCACCGACCGGCGCGCCGGATGTGCTCCACGCGGTGCCACTCCAACGCGCGATGCCCGCGTCGCTTGGTTCCGATGCGCGCGGGACGTCGATGCCGATGTGCTCGCGGAACCCGTCGGTCGCGCGATGCACGTGGTGCACGAACTCGCGCCAGCCCAGCACTTGACGCACGAATCCCTCACGGCTCGCTAGCGGGATTTCCGTGGCCAAGGCGCCGTCGACGAGATCCTTGGGGAGGATGTGGTGCAGGTTCACGAGCGGCGAAATGCGCGTGTGGAAGAGACCGCGCGAGTGCGTGCTCATCGCGTCCTCGTAGGGACCGAAGTGTTCGAGGCACTCTCTCTTGGCCCAGGACTAGAGCGTCCGCGCATCCTCGGCCGTCGCGGGCAACGCCCCGAGATCGAGGCGACCCGGATGCCGCGCAAACCGCTTTCGACGAGCTCGCCGACTTCACGCGTGATCGCGTCAGGCTCGAAACGCGGCGGATTTGGCGCAGCGGGCTCGCCGTCCCAGCACTCGCGGTTCAGGCCATCGAACGAGAACCGTCCGCCGACGGGCTTGCCGCGTTCCATGAGGATTCCGCTCGATCGCCGCACGTGACGGTAGAAGGCGTCCATCCGAAACGGGGCCTCGACTCCGCACGCGGCTTCGAATTCCTGCGCGCTGGTGAGCCATCCGCCATGCGCCTCGTATTCGATGAGGCCGCATTCCACGAGCTGCGCCAGGTCGACGCGCAGCTCGCGCTCCGCCGGCTCCATGGCGAGGAGACCGCCGACTTCCTTCGCGATCTCGCCCAACGCGTCGGCGTAGGTCCCCGTTGAAACGACATGTCGCACGTGAACGCCGCGCCGCGCCTGCTCCAGCGCGAAATGGCGCATGTTCGCGAGAACGAGCGCCAACTTCCGACGGTGATAAGGCCGCAGCGAGGCCTTCCACGGCGCCTCGACGACGACAATCGCTGCCTCGTTTGGCTCGAGCCGCGCGAGCGGTCCGATCCGATCCGAAAGCTGGTCGTAGGCAACGAAGATCCAGCGACGGTGCCCGGACGGCGGATTGGTGCGCTTGAGCTCGCGCTGGAACGGCCAGCGCGTGGACGTTTCCATCGTCGGCCCGCAGGTGAAGATCGACGCCGCGAACCTGGTCCTGACGGACATCGTGTGCACGAACGGCATCATCCAAGTGATCGACGCCGTGCTGATGCCGAGCATGCAGACGATCCCCCAGACCGCGACGAGTGTCGGCGGGTTCGGCACGCTCCTCACGGCTGTGACGGCCGCGAATCTCGCCGGTGCGCTCTCGGGCCCGGGTCCGTTCACGGTGTTTGCCCCCACCGACGCCGCGTTCGCCCCGTTGCTGGTGAATCGCCTCCTGCTGCCGATCAACATCCCTCGGCTGTCGAACATCCTGACCTACCACGTCGTGCCCGGCCGTGTG
>JAYTBY010000258.1:0-1871 GCA_043736755.1 Planctomycetota bacterium
CGCAACGCCGATTACCGACTCGGGCGCACGCTCTTGGCCGCCGATCCGCGTTGGTCAGCCGCGCTCGCCCGTCGCGGCATCGATCCGAAGGACGTCGACACCGACCAGTGGTCAGCGGGGGAGGTCCGAGGGTTTCCGCCTGGACGCTATGTGCGCGTCAACCACTTCCTGCAACGCGGCCAGACGAACGAGTACGGACCGCCGATCGAGGGACTCGAAGCGCTCGTGGACCTGACGCGCGGACTCGTCGTGGAGGTGATCGACGAACCCGGTCCGCCGCCGGGCACCGAGAGCACGGACTTCTACGATCCCGCCGTGCGCGGCGCGCCGCGACCGGGATTGAAACCGTTGGTCACGACTCAGCCCGAGGGTCCCTCGTTCGCCTGGGACGACGGCGAGCTCACTTGGCAGGGCTGGCGCATGCGTTGGAGCTTCGACGACCGCGAAGGTCTCGTCTTGCGTGGCATCGCGATCGAGGACAGCGGTCGCGTGCGCTCCGTTCTGCGGCGCGCATCGGTCAGCGAGATGTGGGTGCCCTACGGCGATCCCGGCGCGCGCTGGTCTTGGCGCAACGCGTTCGACTCGGGTGAGTACGGGCTGGGCCAACTCGCGAACCGGCTCCAGCTCGGCCTCGACGTTCCGCAGCACGCCGAGCTGCTCGACGTGATCGTGAGTGATGCCGAGGGTCGACCGAAGATGCGCGAGGGCCTCGTCGCCGTCTTCGAGCGCGACGGCGGAATCCTGTGGAGCCACGGTGGCGAGCCGACGGTCGGCACGCGCTCGCGCGAGCTCGTGTGGCGCTTCGTCGTGACGGCCGGGAACTACGACTACGGTTTCGAGTGGATCTTCCGGCAGGACGCGTCGATCGGCTTCCGAACCGACCTCACGGGGATCGTGTTGGCGAAGGGCGTCGCGGCCGAGACTTGCGGCGCCTGCATGCAAGTCCCGGGTGCGGATGGAACCCTGGTTCCATCCGGCGACGAGCGCTTCGGCACGCTGATCGCGCCGCGCGTGTTGGGTGTGAACCACCAGCACTTCGTCGCGCTGCGTTTGGACTTCGACATCGACGGGGCAGCGAACGCGTTGCGCGAGCTCGACTTCGAGAGCGATACCAGCGCGCCCAACGCCTTCGTCGTCCGTCGACGCGACCTGCCGACGGAGTGCGGTCGCGACGCCGATTGGTCGCGGCAACGCTGCTGGGAGGTGATCGCGCCCGACTCGATCGGTGCGCTCGGTCATCCGGCCGGATGGCGCATCGCGATCCACGGCGCAGCACCGGCGTTCGCGCGCGCGGGATCGAACGCGCGGCGCCTCGCCGGGTTCGTCGACCACGCGTTGTGGGCCACGCGTTGGAAACCGCGCGAGATCTTCGCGTCGGGCGACTATCCGAGCCAAGGCGGTGGCGACGGCGGTGTCGCGCGCTACGCTGCGGATGGTGAGAGTCTCGTCGGTCAGGATCTCGTCGTCTGGGCGACGATCGGAGTCGCGCACGCAGCGCGGCCCGAGGACTGGCCGATCATGCCCGTGGCGCACGCGGGCCTCGAACTCGCGCCGCTCGGGTTCTTCACGCGCAATCCGGCGCTCGACCTCGGTCGCTGACGCGCAGGGACCGCGGAGGCTGGCCGCGACTCGACTTCGACATCCAGGTGCTCGTTCGTGGGGTTCGCGGCGGTTCGCGTTCTAGGTTCGCGTTTCAGTCGAGCTCGTGCGCGACGTGTTCGCCGACGACGTGCGGACCTGCTCCCTACTCCGGTGGTGCGCGCAAACGGATCGCGCAGTGCACGGACGCGAATCCGCGAGCCAGATTGCATCTCGGTCGAGGTCGCGGCGGAGTTCGGCCGCCGGCCGGGTAACTTGCGCACGATGCGAAG
>JAYTBY010000259.1:0-4149 GCA_043736755.1 Planctomycetota bacterium
TGCGCGACGCCGGCGATCGATGCCGCGGCGTAGAAATCACCGAGCGCGAGATCGAGGTGCAGCACTTTTCGCAGTTTGGCGACGAGGCGCATCGCGGAAAGAGAACTCCCACCGAGAGCGAAGAAGTCGTCGAGCACACCGACGTTCTCCCGCTGGAGCAGAGCGGCGAACTCGGCGTGCAACAGCGCCTCCAACTCGTTCCGCGGTGCGAGCGGCAGCGGATGCACCACGGCCGCGAAGTCCGCGAGCGGAACGCGTGACAGCGCGGCATGGTCCATACCGGCGTCGTGCCCGATCCGCCAAATGCTCGGAATCCAAGCCGCCGCCAGTCGGCCGCGCACGTGGGCGTCGATCGTCGCGAGTGCGATCGTCGCGCCCGTCTTGGCGACGAGGTGTGCGACGAGCTGGAGTTCGCCGAGCACCAGGCGTGCCTCGACGAAGGCCGCGCGCACGTGTGGATGATCGGCGAGAACGCTCTCGACGACGCTCGGTCGCACTCGACGGCCGCCGATGACCACCGCGCGGGCATCGTCCGGCTGACGAACGGCCTCGCGAAGATCGGAATCACGCGCGCCGAGGTCCAAAGTCGCGATCGCCGACGACGGTGCCGCCAGCGCAGCACGGAGGAGTTCCGTGTATCGACGAGTGATCGCTTCGATCGTCCGGCGCTCGAAGAGCTCGGTGGAGTACTGGACGTACCCGGTGATCGCGCGACCGTCGTCCTCGAACGTCAGCGACAGGTCGAGCTTCGTCGTGCCCGGGTCGACGTGCACGAGTTCCGTCGTGAGGCCCGGGAACTGCGCGCGATTCTCGGGAAAGCTCTGCAGGTCGCAGGACACGTTCACGAACGGCTCGCGCCCGGGCGTGCGCACGGGCGCGAACTCGCGAGCGATGCGTTCGAACGGCAACTCACCGTGCTCCAACGCCGAAGTCGTGGTCTGCGCGAAGCGACGCACGAGCTCGTTGAAGTCGGGGTTCCCCACGACGTCGATGCGCAGCGGCAGCACGTTCACGAACGGACCGATCACGGACTCGAGGACGGAATGCGGCCGCACGCCGACGACGGTGCCGATCACGATGTCGTCGTCCGCGCTGATGCGATGGAGGACCGCCGCGAGTGCCGCCGCGAGGACCGGATAGAGGGATGTGCGCCGCTCGCGCGCGTACAGCCGCAAGCCGTCGACGACGTCGCGCTCGAGCGCGAATCGAAGCGTTGCGCCGGCGTGCGTCATTAGCGTCGTCCCGCTGCGATCGACCGGCAGACGTGTGCACGGCGGCGCGCCGGCGAGCGTCGTGCGCCAGTACGCGAGCTGCGCGGTCTCGCGCTCACCGCCAGCTTGCGCACGCTGCCACTCGGCCCAATCGGCGTACTGCACCTCGAGGGGCGGCAGCTCCGGATCGGCACGATCGAGTCCCGCGGCGTATCCGCGCGCGAGCTCCGTCACGAACAGTTCGAGCGACCATCCGTCCGCGACGAGGTGGTGCACGTCGAGTGCGAGCACGTGGTCACGTTCGGCGAGGCGCAGGAGTGCGACACGGATCAGTGGACCGGCCTGCAAATCGGAAAAGTGTCGCGATTCGGCTTCCAGGAACGCGCGCAACGCAGCTTCGGGCCCGAGCGGATCGGTCGACAAGTCGTGTCGTGCGAGCACGGCCGCAGCGCTATGCACACGCGCACGTGGCATGCCGTCCGCTTCCTCGAACGTGCTGCGCAGGATCTCGTGGCGCTCGAGGACGCGTGCGAGCGCTCGCTCGAGCACGGCCGTGTCGAGCGAGCCGCGCAGCCGCAATCCGCCGCTCACGTTGTAGAGCGTCGACTCGGGCTCCAGCCTCTGTGCGATCCACAGTCCTTCTTGTGCGAACGAGAGCTGTCGTAGAACTCCGCCCACACGCGGGATCGTGATCACGGACTTCGGACCGCTCGCCGCCAGCGCCTCGTCGACGATCGTCGCCAGCGCGTTCACGTTGGGCCGCTCGAAGAAGCGCGCGAGCGGGAACTCGACACGCCAACTCTCGCGCACGCGCGCGACGAGCCTCGCCGCGAGCAGCGAGTGACCGCCGAGTGCGAAGAAATCGTCGTTACGACCGACACGCGCGACACCGAGCAGCGCGGCGGCCAGTTCGGCGATGAGTGCTTCGGTCTCCGTGCGCGGCGACTCGTACTCGCTCGTTGCGATCGAGCGCACTGCGATCGCCTGAAGCGCGCGCAAGTCCGTCTTCAGGCTCGTCGTGAGCGGTAACGCGTCGAGCGCGACGATGAAGGCCGGCACGAGATGTCGCGGCAATCGTTGCGACAAGAATGCGCGCAGTTCCGTCGTGTCGAGTGCGTGGCCTTCGACGGGCACGACGAATGCCTGCATGCGCAGTCCGTGGGCCTCGTCGCGCAGGGCGACGACGGCAGCATCGCGCACGTCGGGATGCGCGCGCAGCTCCGACTCGATCTCGCCCGGCTCGACGCGCACGCCGTTCACCTTGAGCTGTCGATCCGCGCGCCCGACGTACACCAGCGTGCCGTCGGTGAGCCACCGCCCGAGATCACCCGTGCGATACAAGCGTCCCAACCCGTTGGCGCGCGTCACGAAGCGCTGCGCCGTGAGCTCGGGATCGTTCCAGTAGCCGCGTCCGAGGCCGTCGCCGCCGAGCCACAGTTCGCCGACGATTCCGATCGGAACGGGTTCACCACGCGCATCGAGGACGTACGCGCGTGCATTCGAGATCGGTCGTCCGATCGGGATCGCATCGAGGTCGCGCGTGTCGTCGCCTCGGGTCAGCGTGTGCCAAGTCGCATCGATCGTGGCTTCGCTCGGTCCGTAGAGGTTGTGCAGGGCAATCCGAAGCCCGATCGCGCGCGTCGTCTCGTCGAAACGCTTCCAGAGATCCGGGTCGAGCGCCTCACCGGCACAGATCAAGTGGCGCAGCGCCGTGCACTCCGAGAAGCGCGGTTCCTCGAGCCAAATGCGCAAGAGCGACGGCACGGTCTGCAGGATGCTGATGCGCGCTCGCGCGCACAGATCGAGGAGCAGCGACGGATCACGTCCGGTGTCCTGTCGCGCCACGACGAGAGTCGCGCCACACGCGAGTGGGTGCACGATCTCCCACAACGATGCGTCGAACGTGAACGGCGTACGCAGCAGAAAACGGTCGCTCGACGCCAAGTCGAACGCCGTGCGAACCCACGCGAGGTGGTTTGCGAGCGCGCCGTGCTCGATCATCACACCCTTGGGTCGTCCCGTGGATCCCGACGTGTACAGCACGTACGCGAGAGTGTCGGGTGAGGTCGTGACGTGCGGCGCTGCAGGCGATTCGGCCCGCAATTCCGCGGCATTCGCGTCGAGCGCGATCCGCGTGCCTCTCCAATCCGCGATGCGGCCGATCACGTCGGCGTGCGCAAGGATCGTGATCGCTCCGACGTCGTCGAGCCGCTCGATCCACCGCGCCGGCGGGTCCTCCACGTCGAGCGGCACGTACGCCGCGCCCGACTTCCACACGCCGTAGAGAGCGACGATCGCATCGATCGAGCGCGGTAGACACACCGCGATGCGCGTTTCCCGTTTTGCGCCGGCACGAAGCAAAGCGTGCGCTAGCTGGTTCGCCCGCGCGTCGAGTTCGGCGTAGGTCAGGCGCACGGCGCCGTCCTCGAGCGCGATCGCATCTGGAGCGAGGCGCGCTCGTCGAGCCAGCAGCACGTGGGCGTGTTCACCGCGGTCGTAGGCGAGATCCGTCGCGTTGAAATCGTCGAGGACGAGCGCCCGCTCCTCCGCGTCGAGCAGATGGATCCGTGACAACCGCGTGTCAGGTGATGCGACCGCATGACCCAGGAAGTGCGAGAAAAGACGCTGCATGCGCTCCATCGTCGCGGGATCGAACAGCTCGGTGCTGTACTCGAACTCGGCGTGTAACCGTCCTCCGAGTTCTTCGATCGACAATCCGAGGTCGAACAATGCGTTGCCGTGCTCGAACGGCATCTCGGCGTAGCTCAGTCCGACCCAAGTCGGCTGCGGCCTCGGCACAGCCATGTCGAAATACACGTTGAAGAGCGGCGTGCGGCTCGGATCGCGGACTGGAGCGAGCTCCGCGACGAGGGCTTCGAATGGCAACTCCGCGTGCGTGAACGCCGCTCGAGTCGTCGCCCGCGCACGAGCCGCCAAC
>JAYTBY010000260.1:0-9202 GCA_043736755.1 Planctomycetota bacterium
GCCATCGCCTTCGTCGCGTGCTGGTTCGTGGGCTTTCGTCGCGGTTGAAGCCGGCGAGTTGGCGCGCGACCGTCATCCTTGCGAAGCTCTGTCCATGAGCGAGACGGCACGACGCCTGCTCGAGTCGATCGACGCCGGTGGTGACGATGGCCGACAGGCTGCGGCCGATCTTCTTCCGCTCGTGTACGACGAACTGCGGCGCCTGGCGCGTTCGCGGCTAGCGCACGAAGGTGCACCGCAGACTTTGCAGGCGACTGCGCTGGTGCACGAGGCCTGGATGCGACTCGTGGGCGACGAAGATCCGGGCTGGAAAGGCCGCGGTCATTTCTTCGGTGCGGCAGCGCGCGCGATGCGACACGTGCTCGTCGATCGTGCCCGCGCTCGCGGGCGCGACAAACGCGGCGGAGGACTGCAACGCGTCAGCCTCGATGCGTCGCTGATGGTCGGCTCCGAGCCGGACCTCGACGTCCTCGCGCTCGACGAAGCGTTGGCCAAGCTCGAGGCGCATGACGCACGCAAGTCGGAAGTCGTGATGCTGCGGCACTTCGCAGGGCTCGAGCTCGAGGAGATCGCGGCCACGATCGGCGTCTCTCTCGCGACCGTGAAGACCGATTGGGCCTATGCCCGCGCGTGGCTGCATCGAGAACTCGAGCGCGGAAGGAACTGACCCCACGGGGCGCCCCGGAGTCCCCACCGATGCGGAGTGTCCGTTAGGCTCTAGATCGAGTCGCAGGAACGACCCGCGACCGAGCGCGATCATGAAGACACTCACCGTCCTGCTGTTCCTGCTGCCCAACGCGGCGTTTCCGGCTCGATCCCAGTGCACATCGGTCGGCCCCGACGTCGTCGTCGCCGAGCTGGGCGCGGCGATGACGATCTTCTCCAACACGGGGGGAGTCGTCGCCTTGATGCCGAGCATCACGTTGTGCAACTGGGGCAACACGAACGCCGCCTGGTCCGCGGCAACGGCCGCGCATCCCGCGATTGTCTTCACATTCCAGCGCTATGCGGTCGTCGGAGGCGTCGGACGCTTCGAGCAGATCGGTCAATCGTGGGCGCATCATCAAACGACCGCGGTGCAGCAGAACCTGTGCTGTGCCTGCACGCCGGGCGCAATCGGCGAGCTCGGCATCGGATGCTCCACGATCTCGTCGGCGTCCACGGTCGGCAATCAGGCCGCACTCGGTGTGCGCTCGGCCATTCAACCCTTCACGGGCAGTTCGTCGTGGCCGCTCGGCGATCCTCCGCCCGGCGGTTCCTCGGATCGTCGACTGCAGATCGCGACCGCCGACTTGATGCAGCCGGGCGCGCGCTACTTCCTCGAAGCGCAGATCGTCGCTGCCGACGACGCGACGGCCTCGAACCGCGCGAACAACGCGTCGTACCGCGAGGTCCAAGTCGGCACGGGTCCGTCGTTCCTCCTCTTCGGCCCGACGATGCGTGGCAGTCCCGCGATCGATGCGTGGCCCGCGATCGAGCCGCTCGCGAGCGTCGTAACCTCGACGGTTCCCGGCGAAGGGGGCGTGTTGCGTCTCGGACACTCGGTCACGGATCTCGGCGACGGATTCCATGCGTACGAGTACGCGCTCCACGATCTCGACTCGCACGCTGGAGTACGTTCGTTCTCGGTGCCCGTCCCGCCCGGCGTCGCGGTGCGCGGCATCGGCTTCCGCGGCCCCAAGACGCACAGCGGTGATGCCCAGGGTGATGCGCCGTGGACGCCGATCCAGGCGGAAGGACGGATCACGTGGGCCACGGCCGATTTCGCGACGGATCCGCTCGCGAACGCTGCGCGCTTTGGGACCACGTTCACGTTCCGCTTCGAAGCCAGCGCCCCGCCCACCGCGGCCTCGATCGAGCTCGCGCGGTTCCGGCCCGGTGCTCCCGACTCGTGGACTCTCGCCGCGCGCGGTCCGGCGGGAATCGGCGCGGACGCGTTTTGTTTCGGCGACGGGACGGGCACCGCATGTCCCTGTTCGAATTCGAGTGCGCTCGGTGCCGGTGAAGGCTGCCTGAATTCGCTCGGCAGCGCCGGTCGCCTCGCGCGCGGCGGCATCGCGTCGATCGCGAACGACTCGTTCACGCTGTTCGGAACCGGGATGCCCAACTCGAGCGCGCTCTACTTCCAAGGCACGAGCTCGTCAGCCGGCGGCGCGGGCACCGTGTTCGGCGACGGACTTCGCTGCGCGGCCGGGACCGTCGTGCGCCTCGGCACCGAGACGAACGCGCTCGGTGCGTCAATGCACCCTGGCCCGGGCGACGCGGCGATCTCGATCGCTGGTGCCGTCGTCGCGGGATCCACGCGCACCTACCAATGCTGGTATCGCAACGCCGCGGCTTTCTGCACGTCGAGCACGTTCAACCTGACGAACGGCGTGTCCGTGGCGTGGTCATTCTGAGCGGTCAGCGGCGAAGCTCCGACGTCGACCTCTCGATCCACTCGCCGAAGTCCTGCGCGTTGCGGGCCGCGGGGGATTGGGGCGGGTAGAGACCGGGATCGACGAGGATCTCGACCTCATCGGAACCGCGCACGTGCGTCGCGCGCACCCACGTCGATCCCCCGCGATGGATCGGACCCGTCCACGTCATCCGCCATGATTCGAGAGGCCAAACCCACGAGGGGGTCTCGAAGAACCTCGGCGATGCGCGCAGCACGAGCACTTCGGCGTGGACGGCGCCCGTGCGCTCGTCCGTGACAACCGCGTGCTGCTCGACGTCGATGTTCGATCGGTCATCGCAAACGATGCGCTCGACCTCGTCGAGCGACGCAGCGGCACGGAATGTCCGTGCGGTGCTCGTGAGATGCACCCCTGTGCGCATCTGCACCACGGCGCCGACGCACCACAGGACGCCCAGCGCGAGCGCCCAACGTCCCGCCAGATCGGAGGCGATCAACCAGTAGTGGGCGCGGAGGCCCTTGCCCTTCACCGGCCGCACGGCGACCAGCATCGCGAACATGCACACGAGGAGGCCTGCCGCAAACAGCGCGAGCGCGTACGCAGTGGACAGATCGCCCAAGCCGACCGACGCCCTCGGACTGACCATCTCGAGTCGCAGCGAGACGGTCGGATCCATCCGCAAGGACGCGGGCACGAACGACCACAGGTTGCCGCGCACGCTGTCGAGCATCCCGTCGACGGTACGGAACGCGGGCGACCACGACGCGACACCGCGCTCCCACCACGCGAGGTGACCGAGCGCGACGAGCGCTATGCCGACGACCGCCGTCAGAAACGCCTCCACTTGACGACGCACTCGCTGCCACATCCGCTCGCCGGCCAGCGCCGCCGCGAGCTCGGGCCGGATGCGCAATCGGCAGTAGATGCGCACGGCGTAGAGCACGATCGCACCGACGATGGCGCACCCGAATCCCTCGGGGCCGAGGTTCAACGACGCCGCGATCATCAGCCACAGCGCGACGTCGAAGAACAGTCCGAACCATCCGCGCAGCGGATCGTTCTTCGCGCCGTGATCGCGCACGACGGGTGCATCCTCTACGTGCGCGCGCGGCCAGGTCAGCGTGCGGACAGGCAGTCCCGGTCCTCCGAGCTCGGCGTGGAACCCAAACCCCTCGGCTTTCCCCTGTGCCGGGTCGTGCGCGGGCGCGACGGTCGGTCCCGTCTCGGCGCGCGAACCATCGCCGACCGCGTCGACATCCGTCTTCACGTCGACGGCGTGCTGGTAACGGCGCGAGGGTTCGTGCTCGAGCGCTTTGAGCACGATCTCGTCGAGCCGCACGTCGACGTGCACGCGTCGGCTCGGCGGTTCGAAGTTCCCGCGCGGAAGCGAACCCGTGAGCATCTCGTACAGAACGACGCCGAGCGCGTAGATGTCCGCGCGATGGTCGACTTCGCGCGGTCGCTCGATCTGCTCGGGCGCCATGTAGTGCGGCGTGCCCATGACCTGACCCTCGCGAGTCAGATGCGCGTCCTGCACCGGACCGATGAGCTTCGCGAGGCCGAAGTCCGCGACCTTCGCGCGTCCGCGGCGGTCGACGAGCACGTTCTCGGGCTTGATGTCGCGGTGCACGACGCCCTCGTCGTGCGCGTACTGCAGCGCGTCGCACAGATCACGCACCAGCGCGAGCGCTTGCCGCGAATCCATCAGGCCCGATCGCAGGATGCCGCGTAGGTTCGATCCGTCGACGTACTCGAGGAGCAACCAGCAGATCCCGTCCGTCTCACCGTACTCGTGGACCCCGACGATGCTCGGGTGCGACAAGCGCGCGAGCGCACGCGCTTCGCGCAAGAATCTCCTGGCGAAATCGCGGTTCCCGGAGATTTCGCGTGGCAGGACTTTCAGTGCCACGACGCGATCGAGCTTCTTCTGCCGCGCGCGGAACACGGCACCCATCCCGCCTTGGCCGATCAACGACTCGATCTCGAGGTCGGGGAACAGCCCGGACAATTCCTCGATAGTCGGCGGGACCATGCGAATCGAAGGAGCTGAAGGGGCAGGCTCGTCGGAGAGGGGCGGCCGCTCGAGACCTAGCTCGAGGAGGCAGCGCGAGCAGGTTTCCTCTTGAAGGACTGCGCCGCAGCGGGGACACGATCGAGGGTCGTTCATGGCGGTGGGCTCTGGGGTCGCTCCTCCGTGCCGCATCCAGCCTGCGAGGTTACGAAGATTCCGCGCTCAATCGGTCGACAGCGCGGCCAGGAGCTGACGGATCTCGTCCTCGACGTCCTCCCCCTCGCGCAGCGTGCCGCCGACTTCGTCGCGGATGAGCTCGCCGAGTCGCTGGCGCAACCTGTGCAGCGCGACCTTCACCGCGTTCTCGGTGATCCCGAGCTTCGTCGAGACCTCGACGTGCGGCGGCGCGGCTTCGTGCGCGGTGAGCGCGGGCAGCAGTGCGACGAAGAGCGCATGCTTTCCCGCGTGATCCTGCTCGGCGCGCAGGCGTTCGGTTGCACGTTCGATCACGGCCAAAGCCCACTCGCGCTCGAACATGCGCTCGGGGGGTCGCGGATCCGCAGGGTCCAACGCCAGCCGCGCTTCGGCGGCCTGCGGCTCGATCGGCACGTGGATCACGTTTCCGCCACGTTTCGCCGCGCGACCGTATGCGCGGCGATCCGCGATCCGGTGGCGCAGTCCGGTCATCAGCCAGTTGCGGAATCGTCCACGCGACGGATCGACGTCGGCGAAGTCACCGCGCTCGAGAATGCGCGCGAAGTGATCCTGCACGATGTCGGCGGCTTCGTGACTCGCGAGGCCGGAGCGGCGCGCGAAAGCGTAGAGCGGATACCAGTACGCGCGCGCCAGATCCTCGAGCGCCGCCGATCGGCGTGGTGACTTGGCACCCGTGGCATCGAGCACGACGGACCAGCGTGTCGTGAGGAATCGTGCGTCCGCGCTGAAAGACGAGCTCATCGATCGCCGTCCGGTCCCGGGTCGTGCGCGGGTTCGCATTCGGGCGTTGTCGGGTTGGACTCGGAGCGCTCGGCGGAATCGGTTGCGTCGAGCAGCGGCTCGCTCGCGTCGGACACGGGGCCCGCTGGAGGCATCCCGTCCTCGTGCGCGAGTCCGGATCCGAGCCACAACGCGAGCACGACCGCGAGCGGCAATGCGAACCAGAAAGTGCGCGTGCGCATGCTTCAGCGGATCGCGGAACGGAACGAGTAGGTGCCGGACACGAGTTCGATGCGCACCGATCCACGAGGGCCGGTCCGCGGCTTCAAGTCCTTCGATTCCGACAAGGGCTTTCCATCCAACGCGATCGACTCGACGTCCTTCGCAGGCAGGTCGAGCGTGGCACTCGAACCGGGCGGAATCGTGCAGGAATACTCGAGGTCCGTGCCCGACAGCTTCCACGCTGACTTCACGAGCCCAGTGATGGCGTGGTGCTCTGCACTCGCAGAGCTGAGCCCGCCCGTGACGCACGGCGCGAGTCGAATGTGCGACCACGCGGCTGGACCTTCCGAGCTCGGACGCGAAGTTCCATTGGATCCCGTGAGCATCACGACCGAACCCGAATCGGCGTGGTCGTCGACGAGCTCGAGGCCTGCGATCGCGCGCACCATCCACTCGCCGATCGCGCCGAACGCGAAGTGGTTGAACGAGTTCATGCCCGGGTCCTGGAACCCGCGGCCGGGGACGAATCCGTCCCAGCGCTCCCACATCGTCGTGCCACCGTTCTCGACCATGAATCCCCACGAGGGCATCGTCTTGCGACGCGCGAGCTCGAGCGCGAGTTCGTGATGACCGTTGCGCGACAGCGCGATCAACGCGCGGTGAGCGGTTTGGATTCCACACGTCAGCCGACCTTGCTCGCGGATTCGAGCTGCGAGTCGATCGGCCAACTCCTGGGCCTGCTCGGGCGTGTCGTAGAGCCCGAAATCGAGAGCCAGCGCGTACGCCGCTTGCGTGTCGCCGTCGAGGCGCGCGCCCTTCACGAACTGCTTCTTGAAGGCCTCGCGAGCGCCGTCGGCGATCGCGAGGGCTTTGCCTTGCGATTCCATATCGCCGATCGCGAACGCCATTTTCGCCGCGATGCGGGCCGAACGTGCGAAAAACGCCGTCGCAAAGAGGTTTTTCCCGACCTCACTCCCCTCTTTCGGCTTCTCGCCTTCGAGCAACGTCGAAGCATTCAGCCAGTCGCCATAGTCGTTCCCGCGCGCGTTGCTCCACACGAAGTCGGGGTTCTTCGCGGCGATGAACTCGATCCAACGCAGTGCGCTGCTCGCGGTCGAACGCAGATTGCGCAGGTCGTGCGTGCGCAACCACAGTTCCCAGGGCACGAAAACGCCGGCATCGCCAAAGCCCGGTGACCCCGAGAACTTCTCCGCGTGACCGTACGGATAGGGAGCGAAATCGGGGAAGCGGCCGTCCTTCGTCTGGGCTCCGCGGACTTCCGACATCCACGACCACAGGAAGTTCCCGGCGTCGAAGCGGTGCAGCGAGAATGGCGTCACGACTTGCACGTCGCCGAGCCGGCCGAGTCGCCCGTCGCGCTGTGGAGAATCGGTCGGAACGCCGACGAAGTTCGATCGCAGAGACCACGTCGCCGCGTTCCACACGCGGTTCAGCGTGTCGTCCGAACAAGTGAACGAGCCCGCATCGGTGAGGTCGTTGCCGATCGCGACCGCTTCGATCGAGCTCAATTCGAGCGGAGAATCGACTCCGCTCACCTCGGCGTACCGGAAGCCGTGCACGGTGAATCGCGGCTCGAGCGTCTCGACGCTGCCGCGCAACGTGTAGCGGTCGGTCTGCAGAGCTGACCGCAAGTTCGCCGTGTAGAGATGGCCCTCTTTGTCGAGGACTTCACCATGCCGAACCGTGAGCACCGTGCCGGACTTGCCGGCGATGCGGATGCGCACGACGCCGGAGATGTTCTGGCCGAAGTCGTAGACGTGCGTTCCCGGCGCAGTCTCGCGTACCGACAGCGCCGGCCGAGCGTCGTAGGCGCGGATCGGCGCAGCGCGCTCGGCGAAGAGGGCTGGCTTCAGTTCGGGGGCCAAATCGACGGGCCGCCAATCGGCGCCTTGGAACAACGGCTGATCCCAACCCGTCGTCACATTGCGCTCGTCGCGCGCCTCGCCATCGAAGAGATCCGCGGCGAGCAACGGACCCGCGCGATTCCAACGCCAGTTCGCATCCGTTTGGATCGGCACGCGTTGACCGTTCGCGAGCAGGACTTCGCCCTGCATGAAAAATGCCGGTTCCGCACCGTAGAAACCCGACGTTCGTCCCTTCCCGAGTTCGGCCGCGAGCCCGAGTCGTCCCGCGTACCAGCCCGGCGCCAACTGCACACCGATCACGTTCTCTCCCTGCGCGAAGAGGTTCGTCACGTCGTACGTCTGGTACGCGACGCGCTTCGCGTAGTCCGTCCAACCCGGCGCGAGTCGCGCGTCACCGACGGGACCCCCGTTGATCGTCATCTCGTACGCACCGAGCGCGGAGGCATGCACCAGCGCGCGCGCGATCGGCTGGCCGACGGTGAACGACGTCCGCAGCCGCGGCATGGACTCGATCGCCGCGTCGGCCTCCTTCACCGGCACGAGCGCGCCATCCGCCAGCGCCTCGGGTGCCCAACCGGGCTCTCCCGAAGTACCACTCACTCGGATCTTGCCGCGTGACGTGATGTCCGACTCGCCGTCGAGAATCTGGAGCTCGCCCAGCGCCATCGCGTAACCGCGATCCCCGTCCTTCTGGATCTTCGTCGCCACGATGCGCAAGTAGCGCAACGTGTAGCGAGAGAACTCGATCTCCAACGGCTCCGAACCTGCGTTCGGGATGTCCTGCCACGAGTACTCGCCGATCCGAATCGCCTTGTCCCCGAACTTGCCGTGCTGATCCGTGTAGATCTTGATGCGCAGTGGGAAGAGCACGCCCGGCTTCGTCCTGTCCCCGTCGGGTCGGGCCGGGTGCAGACGAATCCGGTCGCAGATCACGTTCCCGCCGAAGTCGAACTCGACCCACGGCCACGCGTCTTCGGCCGTCGCGATCTCGCTCTTGTGACCGATCGATCCCGCATCGGGCAAGCGACCTGCGCGGATCCACGAGGCCTGCCAAGCGTCATCGCCGTGCGGTGCAGCGGTGAAGTTGGCCGGCGCGGAGAGCACGGAGGGTCGCCCGACTTCGTCCCACGATCGCACCGCCCACGAATACGTGCGGTCCGCGGTCAACGGCTTGCCGGCGTACTCGATGCCGTTCACGTCCGACGCGAGGATCTTGCCGCTGTCCCACTGATCGCCCTTGCCCTCCTTGAGCATGGAGACGCTCGTTGCCACGAGGACTTGGTAGGCGGACTGCGCCGCGCCTCGTCGCGGATCGTCGAGCTCGAACGAAAACCGCGGGCGGCCCTCGTCGATCGCGATCGGGTTCTCGCGCAGCTCGACGCGCAGATTTCGCGGGGGATTCGGGCCGATCTGCGCCGAAGCCGCACGCGCGGGAAAGGCGATCAGGGTCGTCGCAAGCGCGAGGCAGTGCTCAATCGTCATCGGTCTTCGGATCAGCGGGTGGAATCGGGATCAGAGCGCGACCAGTATAGGCGCCCGGTTGCTCCCAACGCCGCTGCAGAGAGCCCCCCTTTGGAACCCATTCGCGCGATTCCGACTCAGTCCGCCTGGCACGAGGTCGCGCGCTCACGCGACGCGCGCTCGATCCGGCATCAAGTCCTCGCCTTGCAGGCGACGGGCATCGCGAGCGGCATCCTCGAGCATGCGGGCGAGCAGATCCTCGTCGTGCGTGACTTCGACCATCCGGC